>NZ_JAUJPV010000060.1:0-2253 GCF_030481585.1 Burkholderia sp. AU45388
ACCGAGCGGCCTCATAGTTCACTCGGCTATCTGACGCCGGTGCAGTTCGCTCGGGCGCACGATGCAAAGCAGCAGTTTTTAACCTCGGACTCTAACTGCAGTTCGGACTAAAACCGGGGGCAGGTCAACGTGCTTACATTCACGAAGCATTCCTGAAACTTGGCTGCTCGCTCGTCTGCTGGAACATCTTCAGGCGAGCTGAGCAGGGTTTTTGAACTGGCCTCTAACAAAATTCCTGCTGTACGCGAAATCGAGGCAGGGTCATGTCCGCCATGGATGGGACGAGAGGACTGCGCCAAGGCGAGCGTGGCTCAGCGGTAGTTGCAGTTGCCAAAACGGGCCAGGCAGTGCCACGCCTGTTTAAGCATCTGCGGATCGTGCTGGCCGACGCGTACGGCCTCGCCAATCCGCGCCGGTGTCAGCAGGTGCGCGCCTGCAAGGGTCGCAGCAAGTTCTGCGACGGCTGGGCCGCGGTACTCGTGCTGTCGGCGCAGCAAATCTGCACCTGCGCGAAAGCCGGCGTGCCATTCGACACGACAGGGCAATGCGTTGGCAAGCGCCTCAACGTCCGTATGCCGAAATGATGGGTCGAGTACGATGGCCTCCACGTCGCGCGCGATTAGCACCCCACCATGGACGTGAGCCTCGATGTAATGGTCAAGCGGATCGCCTTGCCCCGCCACAGCAGCCAGATGTTCGGCAAGGGCGAAGCGATCGGCTACGCCGAAGTGGCTCGGCTCGTAGACACTGTCTGGGTGGCAAAATGTCGTTCGAGCCAGCACGCAAGGAGCAAGCCGCAGATGCGCCGAGCCAAAGCGTGGCGCTGCGCCAGCTGCTGCATGACCCAGATTCAGCGCGCCATAGCGTGGCCGCTCGGAAGGAGGTGCTGTGTCATAGGCCTGCCCGAAGATTCGGCTTTCCCATTGCCACCGATCGCCACCGGGGTAGGCGGTCAGCCCGCCATTGCTCGTGCCAGTTTCGAACTGCGATCGATACACGCCATCTTCGGCCATCACCGCCAGCAGCGGCCGCCCGCGAAACATCCGATCAGGGTGGAAGTTCAGCGTTACGCGCCAACCCGGATCGACCGGCTGGCCCGCAGATCTCGCGGCAATGTAGGCCCACGCACGGCCGGCGGAGGTTCGGGTAGATGACATGGTGGCGTGGAAGCTTCACGGATGCAATTGGCCAATTCTACCGGCAGCGCATTAGGGCGTGTTCACACTACATTGAATTAAGGTTATGCTTCGGAGATGGAAATCACCGAAGCCCAATTCAAACAGATCGAACATTGTCTGCCGCGACAGCGGGGTAATGTGAGTCTGTCGAACCTGCAAGTGCTCAACGCGATCCTCTATGTTGCCGAGCACGGGTGTAAATGGCGCGGCCTGCCGCCACGTTTTGGCCGCTGGCACACGATCTACACGCGCATGAACCGCTGGTCTCGCAACGGCGTACTGGACCGAGGGCTTTGTCAAGTTCAGTGCAGGAGGCTGTTTTCATTCGTGATGAGAAGGAGTCCTGTTGATTATCGGGCGAAGCCTGCGTCGCTCCAGCGGTACCAGCTGGCAATGCGTTCCTTCAGCCGGGTGCGGTGATCCGCAGCGCTCATGCAGTGACGGGGTAGCGCGAAGTGTTGCCGGATCAGACCGAAACTCGACAGAAAGCGCTGCGTGCGTCGTGGATCGCGGAAGCCCTGCATCTGGCGCTCACGCCGGCGCGTGGGCTGGTGACGGTTTTCTGCCCGGTTGTTCACCCGCGCACAGGCCTTCACAAACACGTGCTTCACCCCGTCCAGTTCGGGCACCTCTGCCTTTGCCGCCGGGTAGCTGCGCAGCTGGTCGGTCACGATCTTCCGGGGTACCGGGTTTGCGCGCAGGATGCGTCTGAAGAAGCGCTTCGCTGCCGCCTTGTCGCGGCGCTTCTGCAACAGCACGTCCAGCTCCATGCCGTGCTCATCTACCGCGCGCCACAGCACGTACGGCTCGCCGCGCAGCTTCACGAACAGTTCATCGAGATGCCAGGTCGTGCCCGGCCTGCCGCGCACGGCTTTCGCGCAATGGGCAAACTGCGCACCGAACCGGTCACACCAGTTGCGTACTGATTCGTAGGTCACTGTCACGCCGTGTCAATGATCGCCGTAAAGAAGCCGGGGTTGATCGGCGTAAAGAGGCCAGCAGAAACGGGAGTAAAACGCGGATTCGAACGGCTTCAAGATTGCGGTTTTTTGCCGTTTTTCGCAACCCCATTTTC
>NZ_JAUJPV010000061.1:0-2013 GCF_030481585.1 Burkholderia sp. AU45388
CGTTGGTCGTGCCAACCAGGGACTGTGCGCCATCGCCGATCGCAATCGCACTCTGAGCCAGCGCAGCCACGTGGTTGTTACCCACCGCGACCGCGTTATTGCCGTTCGCTTTGCCCTGCGAGCCGATGACGAGCGCGTTCACGCCGTTCGTCGTGACCTCGGAACCGATCGCCACCGAGTATGGTTGATCCGCGCCCGTTGCCGCCTTGTTGCCAATCGCCACCGAATTGTCCGAGTTTGCTACGCTGTGTAGACCAATCGAGACCGCGTCAGAACCGGCGGCGGCCGAACCCAAACCAACCGCGACAGCGCTCACCGTCTGCGGGTCGCCCTCACCGACACTCGCACTGTTCTCCAGGCTACCGTCCGAGCCCATGCCGTCGACCGCGACGATACCGCCGTTGGCGTCCCAACGGGCAAGCGAGTGCAGTCGGGACAGGACGGTCGATTGCTCGTTCGCGATGCTCGTTTTCAGCCCCCCCAGCGCATCGTAAAGTTGCGAGCCGTTGACCGCATCTGTGCTTCGGGCAGAGATCTCCCCCTTGCCGACGTTGACGATTTTCCGCTCGGCGCCTATGTCGCCGACCGACACCGTCATCGCTTCTTCTGCGACGGAATTCGCGCCGATCGCCACCGATCCGAGCTGCTGCGCACGTGCGCCGGAACCCAGCGCCAGCGTACTTGGACCGCCCGCCGAAGCCCGGGAACCGATCGCGACGGACTGGGCGCCATTCGCATACGCCGCGGCACCGGTCGCCTTGACCTTGATGTACTTCAAACCGAACGAACCGTCAACCAGTTCACGCTTCACGTTCGACAGCCCCGAATTCAACTGGCCGACGTTCACTGCGTCGGTGTCGGCGATCCCTGCAGCCACATTCTTAAGCGCCACCGGGCCCGTCGCATTCGTGCCGATCAGCGTCACCGAATCGCGATTCGCCGTGCCGTCCTCGTTACGGTCGTACGTCACCGCCGCGATCGTCTTGCCGGTCGTCTTGTCCACCAGCCCGGAATCCACGAACTCGCCTTTCAGGCCCGCCAGGCCCGCAGCATTCGTGATTACCCGTTCGTCCAGGTTCGACACCGCTTCGCCCACGCTGTGCGCGGTCGCCGTGCCGCCGTTCAGCGCGTAGGTCGGTGCCGTCACCTTGCCGGTTGTGTCCACCGACGAACCGCCGCCCAGCGCGTTGGCCACACTTTGCGCCGTGCCGTGCAATTGCGAGCCGTTCACCGCGTCCGTGCTCGTCGCGCTCACGTCCCCTGCGGCGAGCTTCTTCAGCTTCGTGCCATTTTCACCGGCCAGCGTAATCGAGCCTTTCGCCTCGTCGTCATACGCGACTGCATTCGCGTCCATGCCGCCACCGCCAGTCTCGGCCGCAGCCGCGATCGCATCGCCTACGTTGCCGTACGTCTTGTCACCCACGTGGTATGTCGGCGCCGTCACCTTGCCGGTTGCATCCACCGACGAACCGCCGCCCAGCGCCGTCGCCACGCTCTGCGATGTGCCGAAAAGCTGCGAACCGTTCACCGCGTCCGCGCTCGTCGCAGTCACCGCGCCTGCGGCCACGTTCTTAAGCGCCACCGGGCCCGTCGCATTCGTGCCAATCAGCGTCACCGAATCGCGATTCGCCGTGCCGTCCTCGTTACGGTCGTACGTCACTGCCGCGATCGTCTTGCCGGTCGTCTTGTCCACCAGCCCGGAATCCACGAACTCCTCTTTCAGGCCCGCCAGGCCCGCTGCATTCGTGATTACCCGATCGTCCAGGTTCGACACCGCTTCGCCCACGCTGTGCGCGGTCGCCGTGCCGCCGTTCAGCGCGTAGGTCGGCGCCGTCACCTTGCCGGTTGTGTCCACCGACGAACCGCCGCCCAGCGCGTTGGCCACACTTTGCGCCGTGCCGTGCAATTGCGAGCCGTTCACCGCGTCCGTGCTCGTCGCGCTCACGTCCCCTGCGGCGAGCTTCTTCAACTTCGTACCATTTTCACCGGCCAGCGTGATCGAGCCTTTTGCCT
>NZ_JAUJPV010000062.1:0-1647 GCF_030481585.1 Burkholderia sp. AU45388
TCAGTGCGGTGATGGTCGGTGCGGCCTGGGCGGCACTCGATGAATATGAAGAGATCCTGCGGACCAAAAAGACGATCAATCCGCCGTTCCACGAGCGCTACAAGTCGCTGGAATACCAGCGCACCGTTGGACAGGTGGTGATGGAGATCCGTGCGGCTGAAGTGCAGGTGATCGAGGTCGCGCGGCAGTACACGCAGGCCTGCCAGCAGTGGCAAGCCGGTATCGCGTATTCGGCGGAGAAGGATTTCCTGCAGGGCGCAATGGCCACCCAGGCTGGAAAAATGGCCGCGGAGTCGATCGAGAAGATTTTCTACGCGGGTGGCAGCACTGCAGCCAAGAAAGGTCAGCGGCTCAACCGCTATTTCCGGGATATGGCTACCTATCGCACGCATCCGATTGCGCAGTACGACACGGCGGCCGAGGGTGTGGGTCAGGCGCACTTCGGTCTGCCGATTCCGATGCTGGAAGCGGTGGGTGGGGCTCGCAGCAAGCGCTAAGCCGCGCAATGCGGATACCAATGCAGAAGTGATCATTCGGAGTAGAAATTGAAGCTATTCGGCTATCGAGGTTGGGCTGTGCTTACCGCCCTTTCCTTGATGATGTGCATCAGCATGTCGCTGCCCATTTACGGCGCGAGTGTGGTCAATACGTACATGGCCACGGCGCTGGATTGGAACCGGCAAACGCTCGGTTTGCTGACCTCCGTCAACATGGTTACTGCAGCACTATTCAGTCCTGTAGCAGCCAAAGCGGTCGGACGGATCGGTATCCGAAACAGTCTCGTCATCGGCTGCCTGACCATGGTGGTCGGTGGCGCATGGCTGGCGACGCTGGCCACCCAGCCGTGGGAGGCCGTTGCTGCCTTCAGCGTGCTGATGGGCCTGACCAGTGCATTCAGCGGCATCATTCCGTGCCAGGCGGGCGTCGCCGCCTGGTTTGTACGGCGCCGCACCCTGGCGATTTCCGTCCTCTATGCCGTGGTGGGCGCAGCAAGTTTCGCCGTCATCTCCCTCATCGGGTCTGTGGTCGAGTCGGCCGGGGGATGGCGTTCCGGGTGGTGGGTGTTTGTTGGGGCCGGCATCGTGGGGCTGCTGACCAATCTGCTCTTTGTCCGCAATGCCCCGACGGGAGACGATGCAAACTCCAGTGAACTCCGCTGGGATGAGGCACATGAAGAAGCGGCGCAGACGACGCGTGAACTGCCGCTGTCGAAGGTGGTGCGATCCCCGCTACTCTGGGGCGTGGCTTTTTCGATGCTTGCAATCGCATCCGGCTCAGTCTTTATGATTGCCCATTCGCAGGTCTATCTACGCGGCATCGGGATTAGCGCCGCTGCCGCTGCCTTCGCCATGCCGCTCCTGTCGGCGACCATGGTGCTCGGCAACTTGGGGTTCAACCTGCTGGCCGCGAGCACCGATTTGCGGCGTGCGCAAATCATCTCAATGGGGGTCTTTGTCGTTGGCTTCGTCGCGCTGGCAAACCTTCGCACTCCAAACCTGACAACGACTTACGTGGCCGTGGGCTTGGTGGGCGCAGGTTTTGGCGCGGGGCAGGTCGGCGTGATGGGGATGCTGGGGCACTATTGGAGCACCACATTGTTCCCGATGCTGACCGCCATCGTACTGCTCGTTCAGACCGTGGGCGGAT
>NZ_JAUJPV010000064.1:0-1362 GCF_030481585.1 Burkholderia sp. AU45388
GCCTTCACGGCCCGCTCGAATTTTCGAGCGGGCCGTTCTTCTTTGAGTAGCGCGACCAGACGTAGTCGCAGTCGTTGCAGCAGGGCTGGGAGTTTGCCCTGCGCACGGGTAACCGCGGCCCAGTGCAATTCGTACTGGATGACGTGGAAGGCGCGCACGAAGCTAATCTCGGTCGGCTCGCACTTCACCGCAAGCGCGGCCTTGGCAATCTCCAATCGCACGAGGTTGTAGGCAATCAGCGCGCCCCAGATTTCCTGATACACCCCCTCAACGCTGCGGCTGCGCAGGATCGGCGCCATGCCCATCATCGTCTGCTTGAGTTCTCGATAGCTGGTTTCAATTTGCCAGCGGCGCGCATAGCAGGCCACGATATCGGCGCTCGTGTAGCGTTTTCGGTCGAACAGTGACGTCAGCAGTACGCGCTTGCGGGCACTTGAGTCGACCAGGGTGACGGCTCGCGCCTGCCACACCTCTGGCAGGTCCGGGCATTTCTTGCGTGCCTGGGGCGACACGCGCATGCTTACCACCGCATCATCAGGCGTTCCCTCGATGACTTCCCATTTGGTGTTGGCCTTGGCCGGGATGAGGAAGTGACGGTTCGAACCCGCGCGGCTCAAGCCACACAGGATTTCTGCAGATAGAAACCCCTTGTCGAATACCGTCAGCGAATCATCGGGGATGGCGCCGAGCAGATCCTTGGCATATAGCATCTCGTTCGTGCCATACGGACCGAACGCCGCGCTGCGGATCAGGTGCGTGGGCACGGCAGTCAGCGTCACGCCACGGACCTGCGGATAACTGGCGATGGTGTTGCCGGCATAAACCTGGGCGCCGAAATGAGCCCGATGTTCGGGGGTGTCCGCCGTCCTGAGCGTCGTGCCATCCATCGCAAACAGGCTCAACCCCTTGAACAGGTATTGTTTGCGGTCCTGCTCGGCCCACGCCTTGGCCGACAATTCGAACAGCGCCTTCAGTGGTTGCGCGCCCAGGCGCTGCCGGGCCTGAGCGACAGCGCTCTTGCTGACGAACGGCGCCTGCATATCCGGTAGCGCAAGATCGAGATCGTCGACAACCTCGCTGATCGATTGATGCCGATACAATGCCAGCGCAATAACCAGCCAAACCACCTGCTCAGCGGGCAAGCGGCGTTGCCGGATGCTCGCCCGTCCCGTGTAAGCCACCACCTGCTCAATCCACTCGTAGGGCAAGTGCTCGCCCAGGCGAGCCCAGTCGGGCGTCTCCTGTTCTTCAGCGAGAAAATTCAGGGTGTCATCAAGCATGGCGACGCAGGTTAACAGCCTCCATCACCGTTTACAACACCCAAAACAAAAATGCCGTTCAGTTCTTAACTGAACGGCATTA
>NZ_JAUJPV010000065.1:0-1344 GCF_030481585.1 Burkholderia sp. AU45388
GGGGCCTGTCCGTAATTTCGTGTTCGAGGCATATTCTTGTCCCAAGGAGAACGTATGCCTCGCAAACCGAAAGCCAAGCTGGCAGAACTGCCGGCGATTCCCGCTGAGCTGCTGGAGCAGTTCGGCAACGGCCCGATGACGGCCGATGCCATCAACGCCGCCACGCTGGCACTCAAGAAAGCGCTGATCGAGCGCGCGCTGGGCGGCGAGATGAACCATCATCTCGGCTATTCGCCCGGCGCCCCCAAGCCCCCCGAGATAAGCAACCAACGCAACGGCAAGGGTGCCAAGACGGTCCTGACCGAGGACGGCCCGATCCGTATCGAGGTGCCTCGCGATCGCGACGGCAGTTTCCAGCCGCTGCTGATTCCCAAGCACGAACGCCGCTTCACCGGCTTCGACGACAAGATCGTGGCAATGTACGCACGCGGCATGACCGTGCGTGAGATCCAGGCCTTTCTTCTCGAACAGTACGGCACCGAGGTGTCGCCGGATTTCATCAGCTCCGTCACCGATGAAGTCATGGCCGAGGTCACGGCCTGGCAAGCGCGGGCGCTCGAACTGATGTATCCCGTCGTCTTCTTCGATGCCTTGCGGGTCAAGATCCGGGAAAATGCCGTCGTGAGGAACAAGGCCATCTATCTGGCGCTGGGCGTGTTGCCCGATGGAACGCGCGACATTCTGGGACTCTGGATCGAAGGGACCGAAGGCGCGAAGTTCTGGATGAAGGTCTTCAATGATCTGAAAACGCGTGGTGTGAACGACATCCTGATCGCCGTCACCGATGGACTGAAAGGGATGCCTGAGGCGCTGGCAGCCGTCTTTCCGGCCACGACGCTGCAGACCTGCATCGTGCATCTGATGCGCAACAGCCTGGATTACGCGAGCTGGAAAGATCGTCGAGGGCTGGCCGCGGCCATCCGGCCGATCTACACGGCGGCGAGCGCGGAAGCGGCCCAAGCCGAATTGGATGCGTTTGCCGATGGCGAATGGGGACGGCGCTTCCCGACCGTCAGTGCCTCGTGGCGCAGCGCCTGGGATCGCGTGATCCCGTTCTTCGCGTTTCCCCCGGCGATTCGCAAGATCATCTACACGACGAATTCGATTGAGAATATCAACGGACAGTTGCGCAAGATCATCAAGACGCGAGGCCATTTTCCCAGCGACGAAGCGGCCACCAAGCTTATCTGGCTGGCCTTGCGTAACATCACGGCTGACTGGGGACGCGCCGCGCACGACTGGAAGGCGGCAATGAACCAGTTTGCCATCCTCTACGAAGAACGTTTTGTCCGGCCATCCGTGTGATGCTCAACCCGCCTCGAACACGGAAATTCTGACAGGCCC
>NZ_JAUJPV010000066.1:0-1334 GCF_030481585.1 Burkholderia sp. AU45388
TTCGTCCAGCGCGCCAGGCGCGCGCTGATCAGCGACTGCTGCGCCGAGTACAGATCCGTCTGCGCGGTCAGCACCGACAGATAGCTGTCCACACCGTTCTTGTAACGCAGGTCCGACAGGTCGAAGCGACGCTGCTGCGCGTGCTCGTTGCGCTCCAATGCCGCGATCTGCTGATCGTACGTGCCGCGTGCGGCGAGCCCGTCCGACACTTCGCGGAATGCCGACTGGATCGCCTTCTCGTAGTTCGCGATTTCGATGCGCTTCTGCACGTGCGCGAGATCGAGGTTCGCGATGTTCTGCCCGCCCTCGAAGATCGGCAGCGCGATGTTCGGCGCGAACGACCACGCCGCCGTGCCGGCCTTGAACAGGCCGCCCAGCGTCGGGCTCGCGGTGCCGAACGCGGCCGTCAGCGAGATCTTCGGGAAGAATGCCGCACGCGCCGCGCCGATGTTCGCGTTCGCGGCCAGCAGCGTCTGCTCGGCCTGCATCACGTCCGGACGACGCGTCAGCAGATCCGACGGCAGGCCGGCCGGCACGTCCGTCAGCAGGTTCTGCGCGTCGAGCGGCATGCCCGCCGGCAGGTCGTCCGGCAGCGGCTCGCCGATCAGCAGCACCAGCGCGTTCAGCGCCTGCGCGCGCGCACGTGCCTGCGCCTGCTGGTTCGCGAGCGCCGTCTCGACCACCGTCTGCGCCTGACGCAGCTCGAGCTCGGAGCCCGTGCCGTTGTCGAACTGCAGCTTGGTCAGGTCGTACGACGCCTGCGCGGTCTTCAGCGTGTCCTCGGTGACCTTCAGCAGATCATCGGTCGACAGCAGCGTCAGGTATTGATCCGCCACCTGCGACACCAGCGAGATCTCCGACGCCTGCCGCGCATACGCGGTCGACAGGTACTGCGCGAGCGCCTGGTCCTTCAGGCTTTGCACGCGGCCGAACAGGTCGAGCTCCCACGATGCGGACAATCCGACGTTGTAGGTGCGCGAAATCAGCGGCTGGCCCGTCTGCGAGACACCGGCCGGGAAACGCTGGATGGTGCCCGTGCCCGTACCGTCGAGCGTCGGGAACAGGCCCGCGCGCGTGATCTGGTACTGCGCACGCGCGGCCTCGATGTTCAGCACCGACACGCGCAGGTCGCGGTTGTTTTTCAGCGCGATCTCGATCAGCCGCTGCAGGCGCGGATCGACGAAGAACTCGCGCCAGCCGATGGCGGTCGCCGCCTGGCCGTTCGCGCTGCGCGCGCCGGCCGCGCCCGGCTGCGTCGCGTAGACGCCGCCGGCCGGGTACGCCTGCGCGACGGGTGCGTCGGGCCGCTTGTAATGCGGCGCCATCGTGCAGCC
>NZ_JAUJPV010000067.1:0-1309 GCF_030481585.1 Burkholderia sp. AU45388
TCACCGCCGACGAGCAGGCCCGCGGCGGCAAGACGCTGCCGCTCAAGAGCATCGCCGACGAGGCGATCGCGCTGGGCGGCTGCGAAGCGGTCAAGAGCGTGATCGTCTATCGCCGCACCGGCGGCAAGATCGACTGGCATGCGGATCGCGACCTGTGGATGCACGAACTCACGGACGGCGAATCCGACACGTGCGAGCCGACCTGGGTCGGCGCCGAGCATCCGCTGTTCATCCTGTATACGTCGGGCTCGACCGGCAAGCCCAAGGGCGTGCAGCACAGCACCGGCGGCTACCTGCTGTGGGCCGCGCAGACGATGAAGTGGACCTTCGACTGGAAACCCGACGACGTGTTCTGGTGCACGGCCGACATCGGCTGGGTCACGGGCCACACGTACATCACCTACGGCCCGCTCGCCTGCGGCGGCACGCAGGTCGTGTTCGAGGGCGTGCCGACCTATCCGGACGCCGGCCGCTTCTGGAAGATGATCGGCGATCACAAGGTCACCGTGTTCTACACCGCGCCGACCGCGATCCGTTCGCTGATCAAGGCCGCCGAAGCCGACGACAAGGTTCACCCGAAGAGCTATGACCTGTCGAGCCTGCGCATCATCGGCACGGTCGGCGAGCCGATCAATCCGGAAGCGTGGATGTGGTATCACAAGCACGTCGGCCACGAACGCTGCCCGATCGTCGACACGTGGTGGCAGACCGAAACCGGCGGCCACATGATCACGCCGCTGCCGGGCGCGACGCCGACCGTGCCGGGTTCCTGCACGCTGCCGCTGCCGGGCATCATGGCCGCGGTGGTCGACGAGACCGGCCAGGACGTGCCGAACGGGCAAGGCGGGATTCTCGTCGTCAAGCGTCCGTGGCCCGCAATGATCCGCACGATCTGGGGCGACCCGGAGCGTTTCAAGAAGAGCTATTACTCGGAAGAACTCGGCGGCACGCTGTATCTGGCTGGCGACGGCACCGTGCGCGACAAGGAGACCGGCTACTTCACGATCATGGGCCGGATCGACGACGTGCTGAACGTGTCGGGCCACCGGCTCGGCACGATGGAGATCGAGTCGGCACTGGTGTCTCACGAGCTGGTGGCCGAAGCGGCGGTGGTGGGCCGTCCGGACGACACGACGGGTGAAGCGGTCGTGGCGTTCGTGGTGCTGAAGCGCGCGCGCCCGGAAGGCGACGAAGCGGCGGCGCTCGCGAAGACGCTGCGCGACTGGGTCGGCAAGCAGATCGGGCCGATCGCGAAGCCGAAGGACATCCGCTTCGGCGACAACCTGCCGAAGACGCGCTCGGGCAAGAT
>NZ_JAUJPV010000068.1:0-1204 GCF_030481585.1 Burkholderia sp. AU45388
TGACCTGCCCCCGGTTTTAGTCCGAACTGCAGTTAGAGTCCGAGGTTAAAAACTGCTGCTTTGCATCGTGCGCCCGAGCGAACTGCACCGGCGTCAGATAGCCGAGTGAACTATGAGGCCGCTCGGTGTTGTATTCGATACGCCATTCCTCAATTAGCTGCTTGGCGTGGCGCATTGAGACGAACCAGTGCTCGTTCAGGCATTCATCGCGGAACCGCCCGTTGAAGCTCTCGATATAGGCATTTTCCACCGGCTTGCCAGGCCGAATGAACGACAGCGTGACGCCGGCTTCGTAGGCCCATGCATCCAGCACCTTACCAGCGAACTCCGGCCCGTTGTCGACCGTGATGGATGCGGGTAAGCCTCGCATCTCCTTGAGCCGCTCGAGCACTTGCTGCACGCGTAGGCCCGGTAATGAAGTATCGACCTCGATGGCCAAGCACTCGCGCGTGTAGTCGTCGACCACGTTCAGGCATCGAAACCGCCGACCATAGGCCAGCCCATCAGAAACGAAGTCCATCGACCAGCTCTGATTGGGGCCCGTTGGTAACGGCAGCGGCACGCGATCGACAGCCGCAATACGCTTGCGTCGTCGCTTGCGCACGCTCAGTCCCGCCTTGCTGTACAGGCGCCAGATGCGCTTGTGGTTGGCAAAGCAGCCATCCCGCTGCAACAGCACGTGAATCCGGCGATAGCCATATCGGCGCTTCTGCGCGGCGATGGCCATCATCCGGCCAGTCAGCGCTTCGTCGTCAACTCGGCGACGTGATTCGTAGTGGAACAGCGAGCGCGAAATCCCTACCAGCCCGCAGGCCCGGGTAACACCCATGGCGCGTTCGGTCATCAAGATGCGGACCGCTTCGCGCTTGGCCTGCGGGCTTGCTACTTTCGGGCCAACAGGTCCTTCAGCGCAGCGTTGTCGAGCATTGATTCGGCCAACAGGCGCTTGAGCTTGTTGTTCTCCTGCTCCAGTTCCTTCAAGCGCTGCGCTTCGGAGACCGTCATCCCGCCGAACTTCGCTTTCCAGTTGTAGTAGGTCGCTTCCGATATGCCGTACTTGCGGCACAGCTCCGCCGGCTTCAGGCCAGCCTCGGCTTCCTTCAAGATGCCGATGATTTGCTCTTCGGTGAATCGCTTTTTCATTGCCGTTCCTCTCTGGAACGGACTCTACACCGTCACCGTACTAAACGCCGGGAGCAGGTCA
>NZ_JAUJPV010000069.1:0-998 GCF_030481585.1 Burkholderia sp. AU45388
TCGGTCTTCACGCGCTCGACGATGCCTTCGTCGCGCAGCAGCTTCAGGTTCGCGACCGCGACGGCCGCCGCCACCGGATGGCCCGAATACGTGAGGCCGTGATTGAATTCGCCGTTGTCGATGATCGGGCGTGCGACGCGCTCGTGAATACCCACCGCGCCCATCGGCACGTAGCCCGAGGTCAGGCCCTTCGCCATCGTGATCAGGTCCGGCTCGAAGCCGAAGTGCTGATGCGCGAACCATTCGCCGGTGCGGCCGAATCCGCCGATCACTTCGTCGGCGACGAGCAGGATGTCGTACTTGCGGCAGATCCGCTGAATTTCCGGCCAGTACGTCGACGGCGGGAAGATCACGCCGCCCGCGCCCTGGAACGGCTCGCCGATGAATGCCGCGACGTTCTCCGCGCCGAGTTCGAGGATCTTCGCTTCGAGCTGCTGTGCCCGCGCGAGGCCGAATGCTTCCGGCGTCTCGCCCGGCTGCGCTTCGCCGAAGAAATACGGCTGGTCGATATGCACGATGTGCTCGACCTTCGACGGCATCTGCTCGTGCATGTATCCCATCCCGCCGAGCGTGCCGCCCGCGATCGTCGAGCCGTGATAGCCGTTCTTGCGCGAGATCACGTATTTCTTCTGCGGCTGGCCCTGCACGCGCCAGTATTGATGCACGAGGCGCAGCACGGTGTCGTTGCCTTCCGAGCCGCTGTTGCAATAGAAGAAGTGGTTGAAGCCGGCCGGCGTGACTTCCGCGAGCATCGCGGAAAGCTCGATCACCGGCGGGTGCGTGGTCTTGAAGAACGTGTTGTAGAACGGCAGTTCCTGGATCTGGCGATACGCGGCGTCGGCGAGTTCCTTGCGGCCGTAGCCGACGTTTACGCACCACAGGCCGGCCATCCCGTCGATCACCTTGTTGCCGTCGGAGTCCCACAGGTAGACGCCGTCGGCCTTCACGATCACGCGGCTGCCGGCGCGATTGAGCGCGCCCATGTCGGAGAACGGGTG
>NZ_JAUJPV010000006.1:0-267607 GCF_030481585.1 Burkholderia sp. AU45388
GCGCCTTCGCCGGAATTGTTTCGAGCCGCGTCGACGTTGCATCGATCGTGAATTCGAAGTCTCGCCCAAGGCATGCGCGCCCCCGGACATAGAGCGGGACCAACGCGTCTTCGCCAAGCGGCGTATCGAGGCGGACAATTCGTCCGTGTTGCACGTATTGCGTGCGCAGTGCCTTGTTCAGGAGATCGGAAACCATCAGGCTACCCCGTACCGTGTAGTAACAAAAACGGCCGCCGGGCAGCGCCGGGCGGCAGATTGGTATCTCATCGAAATAGGAAAAAGGCCCAGAATTTTCCGGCCACTGCTGGGGCTTTCGGCATAGAAAGGATTCAAGCCGCACACCGGATCGAGCCGGAATTCATCATATCAAATCCAACTCGGATGCAACTTACGCCATGCTTTCGAGCACAACGATATCCGCAGGCGGCGCAGGCACGCCGCCGGTGGGGCCACTGCATGCGGCAACGGTAACGACAGTGCCCACCGTAGCCGGGCCAGCCAGATAGCGATAAATCGAATAACCGTCGTTTACCTTGGAGCTTTCTGTCTATAAACGTCAAAAACTGTGAAGCCATCGGGCACGGCCTCCCCGCAATGCAATGCTCGTGCAAACCATGCGCCCTCCAAGCGCTGTAAACGCAAAAGGCTCGGGTTCGATCACCCGAGCCTTTTTCACCAACACAAACCGCCCGCACTCAGAACGTATGCATCATCCCCACATACGCGCCCGTCTGCGACTCGCCCGTTATCGGGCTCGTCCCCGACGTCGCATCCCGCGGCGTCGCGAGTAGCGAGAAGTTCGAATTTCCACCGTTTCGCGCATACGCGACCGTGCCATACAGGAACGTCCGTTTCGACAGGTTGTACGTGGTGCCGAGCACGTACATGATCGCGTGGCCCGACGGATCGTGCGACGCATCGCCACCGCCATCACCCACCTTCACGTAATACCCGCCACCTGTCACGGCCCACTGCGGCGTCGCCGAATAGGTCGCGCCAAGCCAGTAGTGATCCGCCCGATCGGCGACACCGGCCGGACTATCCGGCGCCTGGTAGTGCGTATACGCGCCCTGAATCTTGAACTTCGACACCTTCACGTTCGCACCGACGAAGTACTCGCGCGACGCGGTGAAGATGTTGCTGAACTTGCCGTTGTTGTCACGCAGCTCGTCGTAGATGCCGCGCACGTCGAGCACCGGCGAATGGTACGAGATCATGATCCCGTCCGAGCGGCCGAAATCGTCGGCAGCGCCGTAGTTGAAGCCGCGCGACTGATTGCCGAACGCGTATTGCGCCTGCACGTCGAAGCCGCCGATCACCGGGCTGTGATATTCGATGTTGTTGCTGCTCTGCTGCCAGTTGCGACCGCGTACGAGCGACGCCGACGAAAACGCCTGCTGGACGAACGGATCGAATTCCCACACGCCGTCGCTGTCGATGAACAGGTTGCGGCCGGCCTGCAGCTGGCCCCACGTGTCGCTCTTCAACCCGACGTACGCGCGCCGCGACCACATGCGCCCGCCGCCCGTCTGGCCGTTCATCACCTGGAACGCGGTTTCCAGGTTGAAGACCGTCGACATCCCGCCGCCGAGATCCTCGACGCCTTTCAGCCCGAACATGCTGGTGCCCCAGTCACCGCTTTCCGCGCTCCAGCGCGTTCCGCTGCCGCCGTTCGGCTTCGCGATGTGGTTCAGGTATTCGATGCCGCCGTCGATCCGGCCATACAGCGTGACGCTCGTCTGTGCAAACGCAGCCGCCGGCGTGGCGGCCGCAATCAGCCATGCGAAGTATTTGAGTCGCAAAATGATGCCCCCTCGAAGTCTCGACCGTCCGTCGCGCGCCCCATGCACGCGCCTCGGGTCTGCTTATCCGCGATCGATCGAAAAACGTCCGGGGCCGGCCGCGCAGAGCGCAAGCAAGCCGCCCGAGATCGCGATGTTCTTGTAGAAATGAATCATGTTGTTGATCTGCTCGCCGCCCGTCATCGTCCAGTAGTGGTGGCCGATGATGCCGGTGCCGATCGTATACAGCGCAAGCAGCAGCGCGAGCGGTCGCGTCTGGAAACCGACGAGGATCGCGATCCCGACGAACAGCTCCATCACGACGGAGATCGCCGCCGAGATGATCGGCGCCGGCGCGCCCTCGCTGCCCATGAATGCGATCGTACCGGAGAAGTCGACAATCTTCTTCCAGCCGAACATCACGAACAGGATCACGAGCAGGATTCGGGACAGCAGCAGCACATCGCGCTGGGACGCGAGAAACGGTTGATTCGGTGTCATGGTGTGATCAACGAAAACGATGCGCGCGCAACCGCACGCACCGGATTGCCTGTGAACCGGAGCGGGCGGCCAATCGCGCCGCCCGCCCCGCTCTGCAACAACCGGCATCGGGACCCGCCCGATGTGCTGTGCTCCTCCTCTTTTACGTTGTCGCCCTGCTTCGTCGCGTGCCGCGTCAGCGCAGCTTCGCGACGTCCTGCTCGGTCACCTTCGCGGCCGGATTGCCGAACTGCCCGGTCACGTAGTTCGTCAGCGCGGCGATCTGCGCATCCGACAGCTCGTGACGGAATGCCGGCATCCCGACGTCCTCGCTGCCGGCCTTGCGCTGCACGCCGTTCAGGATCACCTGCACGAGGTTGGTCGGATTCGGTGCGCCGACCGTCGAGTTATGGAACAGCGGCGGGTAGTAACCGTCCGGCGTGCCCTTGCCTTGCATCTGGTGGCAGGTCGCGCAGTTGCCGAGATACAGCCGCGCCGGATCGATGCCCGACGACGCGAGCGCGACGCCGCGCAGCTTCAGGCCGTCCTCGGCCGGCTTGCCCCACGACGAGCGCGACTGCTTCGCATCGCCATTGGCCACGGCCGGCACCGTCCGGATGTACGTCGCGATCGCGCCGATGTCGGCTTCGGTCATCTTCGAGAAGCTGTGCTCGACAGCCTCGGCCATCGGGCCGGCCGCCTGCGCAAGGCCCGGCACGCTGCCGGTGCGCAGGTACTGGACGAGCTGCTGCTGCGTCCAGCCGCCGATCCCCGCGTTCGGGTCGGACGTGATATTGTAGCCGTCCCAGCCCGCGAGCACCGAGCCCGACAGGAAGCTGCCGCCCGTTTCGTCGAGCGACTTCTCCTGCATCGCGATGCCGCGCGGCGTGTGGCACGTGCTGCAGTGCGCAAGGCCCTGCACGAGATACGCGCCGCGGTTCCACTCGGCGCTCTGCGCCGGCTTCGGCTGGTAGACGCCGTCCTTCAGGAACAGCCAGTTCCAGATCTTCAGCGGCCAGCGCATGCTCAGCAGCGCAGGGATCTCGTTCTTCGGCGGCGCCTGCTTGACCGGTTCGACGCCGTGCATGAAGTACGCGTACAGCGCCTGCACGTCGTCGTCGTTGATCTTCGCGTACGACACGTACGGCATCGCCGGATACAGGTTGTCGCCGTTCTTCGACACGCCATGACGCACCGCGCGCTCGAAGTCGTCGAACGTCCAGTTGCCGATGCCCGTATCGGGATCGGGCGTGATGTTGCTCGTATAGATCTTGCCGAGCATCGGCACCGGCATGCCGAGGCCGCCCGCGAACGGCTTGCCGCCCTTCGCGGTGTGGCAGGCCATGCAGTCGCCCGCGACCGCGAGGTATTCGCCGCGCTTGATCTGCGCCGGATCGGCGGAATCGGCCGCGCGCACGAGGCCCGGCAGCGCGAGGCAGCCGGCGAGGAGGAAGGTGAGAGTAGATTTCCGCACGGTCAGACTTCCTTCTTCAGCGTGTCCGACATCCGCAGCGCGAGCGCCGCGATCGTCAGCGTCACGTTCACCGTACCGACGGTCGGCATCGTCGAGCTGCTCGAGATGAACAGGTTCGGATGGTCGAACGTGCGGCAGTCCTTGTCGACGACCGAGTCGCGTGCATCCGCGCCCATGATCGTCGAACCTGTGATGTGGTTGTTCGGCGCGAACTCGTCGTTGAAGACGACGTCGGTGCCGCCGAGCACCTTCGCGGCCGTCGCGTAGACCTCGCGCGTGTGCACGGCGCCGCGCTTCACGTAGTCGTCGATCGCATACGTGATCTCGGGGCGCGGGATGCCGATCGCGTCGGTGGCCGTCTTGCTCGGCACGATGCGGTTCTCGGGTTGCGGCAGGATTTCGTGGAAGCAGTCGAACTGCACGTAGCGCGCGGAACGGTCGCGGATCTGCGCGTCGAGTTCCTCGTGCTTCATCAGCTTGCCGGCCTTGAAGATCTTCTGCGTCTCCTGGTTGATGCGCGACATGTTCGACAGGTGGATCTTCTTCGCGGCTTCGGTCGCGCGGAACGGGCCGTCGCGGAAACCGATCAGCGACGTCATCTCCTGCGGGCCGCGGCCCGGCCACAGCTTCTCGTTCGCGTAGAACGACACGCCGGTGCCCGGATGGTCCATCAGGTTGCGGCCGACCATGTCGGAGCTGTTCGCGACGCCGTTCGGGAAATCGCGGTTTGCGGACATCAGCAGGATCTTCGGCGTCTCGATGCCGTTCGCGGCGAGCACGAAGTACTTGCCCTCGACGCGATGGTCGGCGCCCGTCTTGTCCTTGTAGATCGCGGCGACGATGCGCTTGTCCGGCCCGGTCTCGAGCTTGTAGACGACCGCGCTGTCGATCAGCTTGGCGCCGGCCTGCTCGGCCTTCTCGACGTGGACGATGCCGTTGTACATCGCACCGATCGGGCAGATCGGCATGCAGTTGTTGTTCCCGCAACAAGTCGGCCGGCCGTCGTACGGGCGGCTGTTGCGCGCGACCGGCTCGGTCACCACGTGGAACTTCGGGTCATAGCCGTTGAGCGCGCTCTTGATGGTCTGCTCGTTGAACGACAACGGCAGGGGCGGCATCGGATACGCCTGCTTGCGCGGCGAGTACAAATCTTCCTCGGGGCCCGGGCCCCACACGCCGAGTTCTTCCTCGGCGCGCTGATAGTAATGCTCGAGGTCGTCGTACTGGATCGGCCAGTCGCGGCCGACGCCGTACACGGTCTTCATCTTGAAGTCGTTCGGGATGAAGCGCCACGCCGACGCGGCCCAGTGCCACGTCGTGCCGCCCACCGCGCGGATGTACTGCGAGTTGAACTTGTGCTCGCCCTTCAGGATCAGGTAGTCGTTCGGCGGGCCGTATTCCGGATGCGGGGCCCACGGGCTCGACGGGTACGGCGCCATGAAATCGGTCTTGTCGGGCTGGTTGCGAAAACGCTCGACGATTTCCCAGCGCGGCATGCGCGGGCCGGCTTCCAGCAGGATCACGGACTTGCCCGCCATCGCGAGCTGGTGCGCGACGATCGCGCCGGCGACACCCGATCCGACGACGACGACGTCGGCTTTTTGCGTATCGGTATCGGCCATCAGGCTTGCCTCTCGATCGGTTTTTCGGCCCAGAAGCCGGGTTTGTTGGGGCAATACGACGGGATCACGAGGGTATCGGACACCACGCTGAACATTAATGCTTCTTCGTAGGTAATCACGACGTTGTCGACGATGCCGAGATACCACGCACCGAGAATCGTCAATGCGAGCGATTCCTGGTCGGGATTCAGCGAGCCGGATGCGAGCGCGCCGGCGAGTTGCGGCAGGCTGTCGGCCGTCTTGAACGAGCCCTTCTGCAATGCCTGCAGATAGCGCTCGCCGGTGACGCGGCTCAGCCCTTTCTTGCCGGTCAATGCTTCGGAAAGCGTCATGAACGTATCGAGCGGCGCGGTGCCGGGATCGTCGGCCAGGGCCCGCAACGCCAGCGAGCCGGTGAGGCCCGCCACCGTCAGCGCCAGTGCGCCCTGCAGCCATTGACGCCGCGTGATGCCGGTTGCGGCTGCGTCGTTGTCACGACGCGATTGGGGGGTGTTGTCGTTGTGCATGTTTCCTTCTCTCGAACACCGGATTCGGGAAAACCACGCTTGATATTTCTCAAACATTGGCGCGGACCTGAAATGTACGCGCTCAAGCCGGATCAAACAATCTTTTTATAGTCGATTAAATGTTCCGCCATCCGAGACAATCGAGATTTCGCTGCAATTTTGTGTCGTCGGCGCGACAGATCCGTTGCCCGCATACCCGTGTCGCGTGCCGACCACACACTGCACCCGCACGCCGCACTGCGCGCGCATGGCGGTCGGTTAGAATCGCGTGCAATCAAACAGAAAGCTTCCCTCCGAGGGCAATCGAGCGATGAAGCAGCACGACAAGCACAACAAAGAAACCAACCTGACCAACCACACGACCCGGCTGCTCTGGCGCCTCGGCGCCGTCGCGGCGCTCGGCGGCGCCGCGGCGCTGTCGCTGCATGCGGGCGCGGCGCGCACGGTGAGCGTGTCGCCGCAAGGCACGGTCACCGAAGTCCGGCAGAGCGTCGTCAAGTTCGACGAACCGATGGTCGCGTTCGGCTCGGCCTCCGCGCCGAGTCCGGCGCGCGTGACCTGCAACGATTCGACGGCCGCGCGCGGCTCGGGCCACTGGCTCGACGACAAGACCTGGGTTTACGATTTCGAAAGCGACCTGCCGCCGGGCGTACGCTGCTCGGTCGCGCTCAACGACACGCTGCGCTCGGTCGCCGGCAATGCGGCCAGCGGCCCGCGTCGCTTCACGTTCCAGACGGGCGGCCCGTTCCCGGTGTCGGTACGCCCCGGCTCGCGCGAGATCGAGGAGCGGCAGGTCTTCGTGATGAAGCTGAACGGCCCGGCCGAGCCGCGTTCGGCACTCGCGAACATCTGGTGCGAAGCGGCCGGCATCGGCAACCGCATTCCCGTCACGGCGGCCGACGACGATACGCGCAACGCGCTGCTCGACCATTTCGGGCTGAAAAAAGAGGCGGCGCGCGTGCTGACGCTGTCGTGCGCGCAGGCGCTGCCGGCGAGCGCGAAGATGCAGCTCGTGTACGGCAAGGGCGTCGCGAGCCCGAGCGGCATCGCGAACGAAACCGAACGGCGCTTCGATTTCACCGTGCGCGCCCCGTTCGCCGCGAGCTTCTCGTGCGAACGCGAGAACGCGAAAGCGCCCTGCACGCCGCTGCGCCCGCTCACGCTGTCGTTCAATGCGCCGATCGCGCGCAAGCTGGCCGAAGCGATCAAGCTGCGCGGCCCCGACGGCACGCTGTCGCCGACCTTCGCGGCCGACGATCACAGCGAGGAAGTAACGACCGTCACGTTCAATCCGCCGCTGCCCGCGCAGGCCGGCTTGACCGTCGAGCTGCCGTCCGGCCTGCACGACGTGACCGACCGGCCGCTGTCCAACGCCGACCTGTTCCCGCTCGCGACGCGCACGGCACCGATGCCGCCGCTCGCGAAATTCTCGTCGGGCACCTTCGGGATCGTCGAGCGCTTCGCCGAACCCGGCACGCCCGCGCTGGTGCCCGTCACGCTGCGCAACGTCGAGGCCGACCTGCATATCGCGGGCCTCAATGCGGGCGGCGCGCAATTCGCGAACCTGAAGGTCGAGAACGACACCGCGATCCGTGAATGGATGCGCACCGTCGATCGCTTCGACAACTGGTCGATGACGGCCGGCTCGATCGACAGCCAGATTCCGGGCTTGCTGGAACGCAAGGGGCAACGCCCCGTCTACGTGCCGCTCGAGGCCGGCGAAAAGCAGCCCGCGCCGAAGAACCGCCGCATCGACGTGCGCTCGCTGTCGCTGCTCGCGGGCGAGCCCGGCGCGCAGGTGCTGACGCTGCCGAAAGCCGATCCGAAAGCGCTGCGCCCGTTCGAAGTGGTCGGCGTGCCGATCGAGAAGCCCGGCTTCTACGTGCTCGAACTCGCGTCGCCCGCGCTCGGCCGCTCGCTGCTCGCGAAGCCGTCGAGCATGTACGTGCGCACCACCGTGCTCGTCACGAACCTCGGCGTGCACCTGAAACAGGGCCGCGAAAACAACCTCGTGTGGGTCACGACGCTCGACAAGGGCAAGCCGGTGCCGAATGCGCAGATCCGCGTGTCGGACTGCAACGGCGACGAAATCGCGGCCGGCAAGACCGACGCGCAGGGCCTGCTGAAGATCGACGGGCCGTTCGAGCCGAAGCGCGCGTGCAGCTCGTCGGAACAGCGTTTCGACGACTACTTCGTGTCGGCGCGCGTCGACGATCCGAAGACGGGCCCCGACATGGCCTTCGTCAGCTCGGGCTGGAACCGCGGGATCGAATCGTGGCGCTTCAACGTGCCGACCGACACCGACAGCGCGCCGACCGTGCGCGCGCATACGGTGTTCGACCGCACGCTGCTGCGCGCCGGCGAAACCGTGTCGATGAAGCATTTCATCCGCACCGAGACGCTGCAAAGCCTCGCGTTCCCGTCGCAATACCCGACGCGCGTGACGATCCGGCATCTCGGCACGGGCCAGACGTACAAGCTGCCGCTCACGTGGGCGGCCGACCACAGCGCGGATTCGCAGTTCACGCTATCGGCCGCCGCGAAGCTCGGCGAATACAGCGTCGAACTCGAAGGCGGCCCGGACGATGCGCCGACCGCCACCTACTACAGCGGCAGCTTCCGCGTCGAGGCGTTCCGCCTGCCGGTGCTGAAAGGCTCGATCGGCGCGCGCGACGCGCAGAAGAGCCCGCTCGTCGCGGTCAAGGAAGCGCCGCTCGCGGTGCAGATCGACTACGTGTCGGGCGGCGGCGCATCGAACCTGCCCGTGCAGGTGTCGGCGCTGATGAAGTGGGCGTCGCCGCCGTTCGCGGATCGTTTCGAGGATTTCAGCTTCACGCCGTATCGCCCGGACACGAGCGACGGCAATGCCGACGACGATGCGCAGGACGGCGACAACGCATCGTCGTCGGCGTCGAGCAACGATCCCGACGCGACGAAGCTGATCGCCGACAAGCTGCCGCTGACGCTCGACCGCAACGGCGCGGGCTCGGTCACGCTCAAGGGCCTGCCGGACGTCGACGCACCGAAGCGCATCGCGCTGGAGGCGACGTTCGCGGACCCGAACGGCGAAGTGCAGACGATCCGCGGCGACACGATCCTGTGGCCGGCCGCGGTGGTGGCCGGCATCAAGGCCGGCCGCTGGGTGTCGGTCGGCCAGCGCGTGCCGGTGCAGGCGCTGGCGGTCGATCTGCAGGGCAAGCCGCGCGCGTCGGTGCCGATCGAGATCAAGGGCGTCGCGCGCATCACGACGTCGTCGCGCAAGCGGATGGTCGGCGGCTTCTATGCGTACGACAACAAGAGCGACACGCGCGACCTCGGCGTGCTGTGCTCGGGCAAGACCGACGACAAGGGCCGCATGGCCTGCGACGCGACGCTCGAGCAGGCCGGCAACGTGCAGCTGATCGCGGTCGCGAAGGACGGCGACGGCCGTACGTCGAATGCATCGACGTCGGTATGGGTCACGCGGGAGGACGAACTCTGGTTCGGCGGCGACAATACCGACCGGATCGACGTGATCCCCGAAAAAACGTCGTACGAACCGGGCGAAACGGCCCGCTTCCAGGTCCGCATGCCGTTCCGCTACGCGACCGCGCTGGTCGCGGTCGAGCGCGGCGGCGTGATGGAGACGCACATCGTCGAGCTGAATGGCAAGAACCCGACCGTGGACCTGAAGGTCGGCGAATCGTGGGGGCCGAACGTCTACGTGTCGGTGCTTGCGCTGCGCGGCCGGATTCGCGAGGTGCCGTGGTATTCGTTCTTCACGTGGGGCTGGAAGGCGCCGGTCGAATGGGCGCGCGCGTTCTGGCGCGAAGGCCGCCACTATGAGGCGCCGACCGCGTTCGTCGACCTGTCGAAGCCCGCGTTCCGCTATGGCCTCGGCGAGATCAAGGTCGGCACGGGCGCTCATCGCCTCGGCGTGACCGTGACGACCGACGCGACCCGCTACACGGTACGCAGCAAGGCGCAGGCGCACGTGAAGGTCACGCTGCCGAACGGCCAGCCGGCACCGGCGGGCACGCAGATCGCCGTCGCGGCCGTCGATGAAGCGCTGCTCGAACTGATGCCGAACAACAGTTGGGACCTGCTCGACGCGATGCTGCGCCGGCGCGCGTACGGCGTCGAAACAGCCACCGCGCAGATGGAAATCGTCGGCCGCCGCCACTTCGGCCGCAAGGCGGTGCCGGCCGGCGGCGGCGGCGGCAGCGCGCCGACCCGCGAGCTATTCGACACGCTGCTGCTGTGGAACCCGCGCGTGACGCTCGATGCGAACGGCAGCGCAACCGTCGACGTGCCGCTGAACGATGCGCTCACGCGCTTCCGGATCGTGGCGATCGCGGCGGTCGGCCCCGACCGCTTCGGCACGGGCAGCACGTCGATCCGCAGCACGCAGGATCTGCAATTGATCTCCGGCCTGCCGCCGCTCGTGCGCGAAGGCGACGCGTTCCGCGCGCAGGTCACGCTGCGCAATACGACCGACCGTGCGATGCAGGTCGTCGTAACGCCACGCGTGACAGGTCTCGACGTCGCGCCGCAAACGGTATCGCTGGCGGCGAATGCGGCGACCGAGGTCGCATGGACGATCACCGTGCCCGAGCAGGCGCTCGATGCGGCCGGTGCGCTGAACTGGCGCATTGAGGCGGCCGAGCAAGGCGGCAAGCGCGCGTCCGACGCGCTGGCCGTCGCGCAGAAGGTCGTGCCCGCGCTGCCGGTGACCGTGCAGCAGGCGACGCTCGCGCAGGTCGACGGCACGCTGACGGTGCCCGTCGCGGCCCCGGCCGGTGCCGTGAGCAACGCACAAGGCGTACCGCGCGGCGGCATCGCGGTATCGCTGCAGTCGAAGCTTGCCGACGGGCTGCCCGGCGTGCGGCGCTGGTTCGAGCGCTATCCGTACCGCTGCCTCGAACAGCAGACGTCGCGTGCAATCGGGCTGCGCGACCCCGCGCAATGGCAGGCGCTGATCGCACGGATGCCCGTCTATCTGGACAGCGACGGGCTCGCGAGCTATTTCCCGCCGTCGTCCGACGATTCGCATCACGGCAGCGCGACGCTGTCGTCATACCTGCTCGTCGTGTCCGACGAGGCAAGCCGCCTCGATCCGCGCTTCGCCCTGCCGGAAGACCTGCGCACGCAGCTCGAGGCCGGGCTCGCGCGCTTCGTCGACGGCCGCCTCGAGCGCAACACGTGGGCGCCGCGCCAGGATCGCGACCTGCGCAAGCTCGCCGCGATCGAGGCGCTGTCGCGCTACGGCGCCGCGCAGGGCCGCATGCTCGGTTCGATCGAGATCGCGCCGAACCAGTGGCCGACGTCGGCGGTGATCGACTATCACGCGATTCTCACGCGCGTGAAGGACATCCCGCAACGCGACGAGAAACGCGCGCAGGTCGAGCAGATCCTGCGGGCGCGCCTGACGTACCAGGGCACGCAGCTCGTGTTCTCGACCGCGCGCGACGACGATCTGTGGTGGCTGATGACCAGCAACGAGACCAACGCCGCGCGTCTCGCGCTGGAGTTCGCGGGCGACCCGGCATGGAAGGACGAAATGCCGCGCGTGACCGCCGGCCTGCTCGCGCTGCAACGTCAGGGCGCGTGGCAGACGACGACGTCGAACGCGCTCGGCCTGCTCGCGATCGAGCGCTTCTCGCGCACCTACGAGAGCACGCCGGTCGCCGGCGCGACGAAGGTGGCGCTGGGCGGCGACGAGCGCACGATCTCGTGGTCGCAGGCGGCATCGGCCGCGCCCGCCGATGCGCCGGCGTCAGCCACGCCGGCGACCCGCGCGGCCGCCGCGCGCAGCGTGCTGATGCCGTGGCCGCGTGCGTCGCAGGGGCCAGCCACGTTGTCGGTCACGCAAGACGGCACGGGCCGCCCGTGGGCCACGGTCGAAAGCCTCGCGGCCGTGCCGTTACGCGCGCCGTTCGCGGCCGGCTACCGGATCACGAAGACCGTCACGCCCGTGTCGCCGGCCGTCAAGGGCGTGCTGACGCGCGGCGACGTCGTGCGCGTGCATCTCGACATCGATGCGCAAAGTGACATGACGTGGGTCGCCGTCAACGATCCGATCCCGGCCGGCGCGACGATCCTCGGATCGGGCCTCGGTCGCGATTCCGAAGCCGCGACGCAGGGCGAGAAAACGCCCGACGGCGCGTGGCCGGCGTTCATCGAGCGCGACTTCGACGGCTACCGCGCGTACTACGATTATTTGCCGAAGGGCAAATTCTCGGTCGAGTACACGGTGCGGCTGAACAACGTCGGCACGTTCGGACTGCCGCCGACGCGCGTCGAGGCGCTGTATGCGCCGTCCGTGTACGGCCTGTGGCCGAACCCGCCGATGACCGTGAAGCCGGCCGACGCGGGCAAGTGACGAGACCGCGATGATCGATCTGGCTTTGCCGCGGCCGGCGCGTTTCGCCGGCCGCGTATTCGTCGCCGTGGTGCTGGCCGCGCCGCTCGTCGCGCATGCGCTGCCCGGCTACGACGACGTGCGCCGCAACTGGCGCAGCTCCGACTGGGTGCTGCTCGCGCGCGACGGCACGCCGCTGCAGCGCACGCGTGTGGACCTCACCGAACGGCGCGGCGACTGGGTGTCGCTCGCCGACGTATCGCCCGCGTTCCGCGAGGCGATCGTCGTGTCCGAGGACAAGCGCTTCTACGAACACAGCGGCGTCGACTGGCGCGGGATCGCCGGCGCGGCATGGGGCAACCTGTGGAACGAGCGCACACGCGGCGCGTCGACCGTCACGATGCAGCTCGCGGGCCTGCTCAGCGATTCGCCGCGCCGTTCGGGCCAGCGCTCGCTGCCCCAGAAAGCCACGCAGGCCGTGAACGCGCTGTGGCTCGAACGCAGCTGGCGCAAGGACCAGATCCTCGAGGCGTACCTGAACCTGGTGCCGTTCCGCGGCGAGACGATCGGGCTCGGCTCGCTGTCGCAGGTGCTGTTCGGCAAGGCGCCGTCGGGGCTCGACGCACGCGAGGCCGCCATCGCCGCCGCACTCGTGCGTGCGCCCAACGCGGCCCCGGCGAAGATCGCCGAACGCGCGTGCCGGATCCTGCGCGACATGCAGGCCGCGCAGGCGTGCGCATCGCTCGACGGCTACGTGCAACTCGTCGCCGCGCGCCCGGCCAACGCCGTACGCGACGACGGCGCCGCCCTCGCCCCGCATTTCGCGCGGCGCATCGCGGCCGAGGTCAAGCCGGCGGCCGGCGCGCAAGTCCGCACGACGCTCGATGCCCCGCTGCAGCGCTTCGCGCAGGACACGCTGATGCGCGCGCTGACCGAGCTCAATGCGCCCGCGCACCGACGCAACGTGCAGGACGGCGCGGTCGTCGTGATCGACAACGCGACCGGCGAGATCCGCGCGTGGGTCGGCTCGTCGGGGGCGCTGTCGAGCGCGCGCGACGTCGATGCCGTGCTCGCGCCGCGCCAGGCCGGCTCGACGCTCAAGCCGTTCCTCTATGCGCAGGCGCTGGACGAGAAACGGCTGACCGCCGCGTCGCTGCTCGACGATGCGCCGATCAACCTCGCGGCCGGCGGCGGCCTCTATATTCCGCAGAACTACGACAAGGATTTCAAGGGCTGGGTGAGCGTGCGCAGCGCGCTCGGCGGCTCGCTGAACGTGCCGGCCGTGCGCACGCTCGTGCTCGTCACGCCGCACCGCTTCGCGCGCACGCTGACCGCGCTCGGCCTGCCGCTCGCGCAGGAAGGCGATTACTACGGCTTCAGTCTCGCGCTCGGCAGCGCGGACGTCACGCTGCTGTCGCTGACCAACGCATACCGCGCGCTCGCGAACGGCGGCGTCGCACGCAAGGTCGTCGACCTGCCCGCCGCTGCATCGACGCCGGCCTCCGGCGCATCCGGCGCATCGGCATCCGCGCGTCCGGAGGCCGGCACGCGCGTGTTCAGTGAAGCGGCCAGCTTCATCGTGACCGACATCCTGTCCGACAACAACGCGCGCGTGCGCACCTTCGGCTTCGACAACCCGCTCGCGACGCGCTTCTTCTCCGCGGTCAAGACCGGCACGAGCAAGGACATGCGCGACAACTGGACGATCGGTTTCACGTCGCGCTATACGGTCGGCGTGTGGGTCGGCAATGCGGACGGCTCGCCGATGTGGGACGTGTCGGGCGTCACGGGCGCGTCGCCCGTGTGGTCGGCCGTCGTCGGCTACCTGCACCGCGAGCTGCCAAGCCGTGCGCCGCGCGCGCCGGCCGGCGTCGAGACGCGCCGCATCGCGTTCGAGCGCGATATCGAGCCGGCCCGCAACGAGTGGTTCATCGCGGGCACGGCGGTCGACACGATCCGGCTCGCGGCGCCGGTCACGCCGGGCAAGGACGCGGCGCGCGCGCCGCTGACGATCGGCGCGCCGACCGACGGCACGATCTTCGCGATCGACCCGGACATTCCGCCGAAGAACCAGCGGATCTGGTTCGAACGCTCGGCCGGGCGGGCAACGAAGTTCGCGTGGCGGCTCGACGACAAGGTGATCGGCCACGCCGATCGCGTCGCGTGGCTGCCGTGGCCGGGCCGGCACCGGCTCGAACTCGTCGACGCGCGCGGCAACGTCGCGGATGCGATCGGCTTCGAGGTGCGCGGCGCGTTCGCGAAACCGGCCACGCGCAAGCCTTGAACCGGCGAGCCGGCCTTATTGGCCGGCCGTATTCGCTTTCCCCGGATCACGACATAGAATGACAACAGCGCCGCATTCCCCCACCCGCACCGGTTGCCTCATTCTCTCGGATTGCCCGCGACCATGACCATTCGCCTTACGCGCTTCACCCGCCCCGCGCTAGGCGCGTTGTGCGCTGCAACGCTCGCCGCCCTCCAGGCCTGCAACGGCGATGCCTGCTTCGGCGTCGACGCGTGCTTCAACGACAACACGCAAACCGTCTCGCTGTCGGGTACGGCCGCGACGGGCGACGCGCTCGCGAGCGCGCAAGTCACGGTCAATTGCGCGGCGGGCTCGGCAACGACGCTGACGGACGGAGGCGGCAACTACCATGTGACGCTCGACGCGGCGCTGCCATGCGTGATCACCGTGGCGTCGGGCGGCGCGAGCCTGCATTCGCTCGCCTACGCGGGCGGCACCTTCAACACGACGCCCGAGACCGAGCTGATGCTCGTCTATCTCGCGGCGCAACTCGGAACGAACACGGCCGGGCTGATCGGTAATTTCCAGGGCACCCTGCGCTACCAGCGGGCGATGAACAGCCTGGACACCGTGCAGGCCGCGCAATCGGCCGTGGTGACGAACCTGCAACAGCGCTATGCGGTCACGCTCGCCGCGCCGGCGTTCCTGACCACGTCGTTCGTGGTCGGGCAGCCGGGCGTCGACAGCGATCTCGTCGCGCTGGCCAAGGCCGGAGCGATCGCCCCGAACGGACTGCCGGATCCGGCGGCCGTGTCGCTGTTGCAGCAGGCCGGGGCCGCCCATCCGCTGTAAGCGCCGCGAGGCGGGACGAGAATCGACCGTCAGGCGTCGGCTTCGTGCGCGTCGTCGGCCAGCAACGCCCAACGCTCGTGGTCGCGCCATTCGCCGCCGATGCGCAGATAGCGCGGCGAAAATCCCTCTTGCCTGAACCCGAGCCGTCGAACCAGCGCGATCGACGCATGGTTGCCGGGCTGGATATTCGCTTCGAGCCGGTGCAGCCCGAGTTCGCCGAACGCGACGTCGATCGCCGCGCGCAGCGCATTCGTCATCAACCCCTTGCGGCTGAAATCCGCCATTCCGTAGTACGCAAGATAAGCACTCTGGAACACGCCGCCGACGATCTCGTTGAGGTTCACCACGCCGACCACCGCGCCTGACGCCCGCTCGCGCGCGACAAACCCGACGTTCGGCCCCGTCAGGCAGCGGGCGAACCATTGATCGAACCCGGCCTGGTCGATGAACGAATCGACCCACGGCAGATGATGGCTCCGGCTCGCGCGGTTCGCGGCGATCAGATCGGCGGCGTCGGACCGGGCAACGCGATTCAGCAGGATCCGGTTCATGAGTCGATCGCGAGCCGGCGCTTACGCCGCCTCCCCGCTTCCGCACACCACCGTCGCCGCCTGCTGCTGCGACAGATACCGCAGCAGCTTCGTCACCATCCACACGACGATGAACGACAACGCGACGAAGAACACCGCGAGCGGCGTCAGCACGTGAATCGACACGAACCCTGCCAGCCCCATCATCGCGGACGACACGAGCAGCAGCGCACAGCCGAGAATCGCGCTCGTCAGGCCGGCGATATGCGGAAACAGCGAATTGCCCTTGGCCATCAGCGTCGGATACATCGCACCCGCGCAGAAGCCCATCACGAGCACCGGCGTCGCAAGCGTCCACACGCGCAGGCCGACGGTCAGCGCCAGCACCAGCATCGCGATCGACGCGCCCGCCATCACGCGCGCGCCGATACGCAGCCGTTGCTCGGCGCTCGGCAGCCCGCGGCCGTGAATCCGGTTCGACAGGCCGCCGAGGAAATACATGAGGCCGATGCCGAGCGCGAGATAACCGAAGAAGGTCGGCGGCTTGTACAGCGTGGTCTGCACCATGAACGGGCCGACGATGTTGAACACCAGCAGGATGCTGTAGCACAGCCCCTGGGCGAGGAAACAGCTCTGGAACACCGGGCTCGCCAGCACCTTGCCCGCGTTCGCCATCAGCGTGCGCGGCTCGAGATGCACGGGCTTCGGCAAGGTTTCGCGGTAGCGCCACAGCAGCGCCCACATCGCCAGCGAGTAGACCAGCAGGAACACGAGGCACGCGCGCCAGCCGAACCACTCCTGCAGGTGCGCGCCGATCACCGGCGCGATGATCGGCGCCAGCCCCCACGCGATCGACATGTACGTGAACGCGTGCATCAACGCCTGGCCGGAGAACGAATCGGTGATGATCGCCTTCGCCAGCAGGTTGGTGGTCGCGATCCCGAAGCCCTGCAGGCAGCGCGCGAGCACGAACGTTTCCAGGTTCGGCGCGCCGAGCGACAGCAGGCAGCCGATCGTGTAGATCACGAGCCCGAACGCGAGCACGCGCTTGCGTCCGTAGGCGTCGGCGATCGGACCGAAGATCAGCTGGCCGAGCGCGTAGGCCGCCATGTAGCCGGACACGCTCGACTGGATCGCCTGCGGCGTGGTCGCGAACGAGCGGGCCATGTCGGGCAGCGCGGGCACATAGATATCGATCGCGAGCTGGCCGGCGGATGCGAACAGGCAGATCAGGAACAGCAGGAAGCGCGGCGAATTGGACTCGCGCGCGGGCGTGGGCGTGGCGTTCATGAAGACTGGGAAGGAGGTCGGGCAGCAGGCCGCACCATCAATGTTCGAATGCCGAACATGCGTGCGATCGTGGCGAATTCCGTATTGTGCCCGTTGTTGCACCGGGCGACAGGATTCCCCTGGCACGGGCGAGGTTGAATGCCGATGGCGGCACGTCCTGAAATCTGCTGATCGGGCCGGCCGGCGGCAATTTTAATGTTGATTTAAGCCGACGGTCGCATTGTCCCGGATGGCTCACTTCGTGAGCCGTACGTCATTGTTGATTCGATCAGTCTCGTTTGATGGAGATACGAAGATGCGATTCCGTTCGTATATGGCGGCGGGTGCGCTGGCGCTGGTGCCCGTGTTCGCGCTGGCCGGGCAGGCCGGCGCGGCGGCGGCCGCCCACCCGATGTTCGTCAACGTCGACGGGCAAGCCGTGCCCGTGAAAGCCGAAACGCGCGTCGTCCAGACGGCCGTCGGCCCGATGAAGGTCAGCACGTGGAGCTGGAGTAGCCCGCAAGGCGGCGCGAGCTTCGAGATGCAGACGTCGTCGTCGGGCGGCGTGCCGCCCGCGGCGGCGTTGCGGCAAATACAGGCCGCGCAGTACCGGATGCAGGCGGCGCAGGCGCAGATGGTCGCGATGCAGCAGCAGATGATGGCGCTGCAGCACATCGCGCTCGCCAACGCGTTCGCAATGCCGATGCCGCAGCCCGTCGGGTTCGCGATACCGGCGTGGGCCGCGCCCCAACCGGTGCTCGTCATCGTCCCGGCCCAGCCGCCGATGCCGTCGGTGGCCCCCGCAAGGCCGGCCGCACCGGCCGCACCCACCGCACGCGGCCCGGAAATCAAGGCCTGACGCGCTTCGCGCCGCTCGGCGCCCTGCGCTCGAACCGCCGGCACGCGCCGGCGGTTTTTCATTGCGACGGCCGAATCAGTACTGCGCCTGATCCGTCGGATTCTTGAACAACTGCTTCATCTCAGCCGACAGCGGATAGTTGAGGCTCACGCCCTTCGGCGGAATCGGCTGCATGAACCACCGGTCGTACAGCTTCTCGGCCGCGCCCGACGTTTGCATCTTCGCGATCACGCCGTCGACGACACGCTTGAACGCCGGATCGTCCCTGCGCATCATGCACGCGTAGTTCTCGTGAACGAGCGGCGTGCCCGCGACCGTATACGCAGCGGGGTTGCGGTCCTTCGCGATCTCGCCGTACAGCAGCGGCTCGTCCATCACGAACGCGACCGCGCGCCCGGTCGTGACGTTCATGAACGCTTCGGCATGATCCTTCGCGCTGATGATCGTCATGTTCATCGCCTTCTCTTCGTTGAGCTTGCGCAACAGGCGCTCGTCCGACGTGCCGGCCGTCGTCGCGACCGTCTTGCCGGCCAGGTCCGCGAAGTCCTTCACGCCCGAATCCTTGCGCGTGCTGAAGCGGATGCCATACAAAAAGATACTGTTCGAGAACGCGGCCTGCTTTTGCCGTTCGAGCGTATTCGTCGTCGAGCCGCATTCGAAGTCGATCGTCCCGTTCTGCAGCAGCGGAATCCGGTTCTGCGACGTGATCGGGATCTCCTTCACCGCGAGGTTCGGCAGGTTCAGATCCGTCTTCAACTGGTCGATGATGCGCGACGCGATGTCCCGCGAATAGCCGATGTTCTTCTGCTGGTTGTCCGAATACGAGAACGGCACCGACGACTCGCGAATGCCCAGCGACACGACGCCCGTGTCCTTGATCTTCTTCAGCGTACCGGTAAGGGCCTGCGCGTGGGCGGCGCCCGCCAGCGCGCAGGTGAGCGCAACGGCCAGCCAACGAAAGCGGCGATCCATGCTTTTCTCCTGACGAAACGTTGATCGAATCGCGATCGTACGCCCGAAAAAATTCGCGCCGCATCGGGGAAACCGTCAAGCTTTCCGTCGCGCGCCTTCATCGGGAGCAATCGTTTCCGCGTCGCGCAAAAGCGCCTGCGCCGCACGTTTCGCCGGATCGACCGCCCGCATTCTTGCACTCCATGAACATATCACCCGTTCCAAACGCGCGTTCATGCTGCAAGACAGCATCGCAATCGTTTGCGTCCCACCCATTTTTCACACACAACATATTCAAGAAGCCGCCTCATTAGCCGTTACCCAATGCATGGCGCGTCGCAGCAGCCGGCGGGCGCCGACAAAAACAAGGTCCGGTTTGCGCCGAACCATGCACCACCACCGGCACGACGGTTATCTACGAGGATCGACTTTCGACATGAAAGCCAAACGCTTCAATTTCGCGCTGGCCCGTTCGGCCCATGCGCGCATGCTCGCTGGCATGCTGTCCGCCGCCGCCCTCCTGCCCCTCGCCGGTTGCGGCGGAGGCGGCGGCGACGGCAGCAACCCGTCTTCGTCCAACGCTTCACCCGCACCGACACCGACGCCCGCACCGGCACCCACTCCCGCGCCCGCCCCCACCACCCCGCCCACATCGTCCGGCGGCAATGCATGCACGTCGCAGCAGGCCGCCGTGCAGATGGCCGCGCAGACCGCACCGGCCGAGCCGCCGGTCGATCACCTCATCGTCAAGCTGAAAACGCTGACGGCCACGCGCGCGATGGCGACCATCGACAACGGCTCGCGACTCGATGCGGTGATCCAGCGCGCGATGACGCGCTGGACGGCGCCCGCGACCGGCAACGCGCGCGCGTACGCGAGCACGGTCGCGCAAACGCCGGTGAACGTGCAGGTCGAGCGAACGATCTCGAGCGGCGCGGCCGTGCTGTCGCTCGGTCAGCGCATGGCCGCCACCGATGCCGCCGCGCTCGCGCAGGCGTTCGCGGCCGACAGCGATGTCGACTACGCGGAACCGGATCACCCGATGCAGATCCGCGACACGCCGAGCGACCCGCTCTACAACCAGCAGTGGAACCTGTCCGACCCGGCCGCCGGCATCGACATGCCGCCGGCGTGGAACGTGACCAAGGGATCGCCGACCGTCGTCACCGCCGTGCTGGATACCGGCTACCGGCCGCACGGCGACCTCGTCGGCAACCTGCTGTCCGGCTACAGCTTCATCAGCAACGTCAACACCAGCAACAACGGCTTGACGCGCGGCCCGGACGCCACCGATCCGGGCGACTGGGTCACGCAGCAGGAACTCGACAACGTCAACGGCCCGTACTATCACTGCGCAAGCCAGCCCAGCAACAGCAGTTGGCACGGTACGCGCGTGATGGGCGTGATCGGCGCGACCGCCAACAACGGCACGGGCGTCGCCGGCGTATCGTGGCTCGGCCAGATCCTGCCCGTGCGCGTACTCGGCAAGTGCGGCGGCGTGACGAGCGACATCGCGGACGGCATGCGCTGGGCAGCCGGCATTCCCGTCAACGGCGTACCGACGAACCCGCGGCCGGCGAAGATCATCAACCTGAGCCTCGGCGGCGTCGGCGCATGCAGCACGACGTTCCAGCAGGCGATCGACGACGTGACCGCGAAGGGCGTGACCGTGGTCGTCGCGGCCGGCAACGACGGCCTGTCGACCGGGCTCGACCAGCCCGCGAACTGCCGCGGCGTGATCACCGTCGGCGCGACCGACGCGACGGGCCGACGCGCGTCGTTCAGCAACTTCGGCGCCGACGTCGCGCTGAGCGCACCGGGCGTCAACATCCTGTCGACGTCGAACACCGGCACGACGACGCCGGGCTCGGACACCTACGGCCCCGCGAACGGCACCAGCCTCGCGGCGCCGCAGGTGACGGGGGTCGCCGCGCTGATGCTGTCGGTGAACGGCAACCTCACGCCCGCGCAGATCCTGCAGAAGCTGCAAGGCGGCACGCGCGCGGCGAAGCTCGCGGCCGGCACGTCGTGCACCGCGCTGCCGGCGGGCTCGGGCATCCTCGACGCAGGGGCCGCCGTCGCGACCGCGAACCAGTAACCGCACCTCGTTCGACGCGGCCGCGCGCATGCCGACAAGGTGTGCGCGCGGCTGTTTCATTGCGGGTTGTCGGGGGCGCTTGCGAACGCGCACCGGCCCGATCAAGCATCTCGAAATAACGCCCGACAAAAGGGTTGACGCTTCGCACAGCGAGCCATTACCATCGCCCCCGTCTAGTTACATGGAGTGTTCTGTGAACACCGATGCGAGTTGTAGTTGGTATCCGGCCAACTTGACTGCTGCCTGAGGAAAACGCGCAGAGCCTCGTCTTCTGCCGCATCCCGGGGAGCAGGATGCGGCGCCCTTCCGGCCTGACCACGGGCCAGATCTCCCGCCGAATTTTCGATGTTGTCGAATGCACGCGACGCACCGTCGCGCGTGTGCGTTCGCGTTGCGCGCGGCGCCGGCCGCGTGCGCTCTCCGTTCGCGTGCCGTCCGGCCGCGCGCCTCGTTGCGCGCCGTTGCCGATCGCCCGTGCCGACTATCCTCAACCGACAGGAGTGCAGATGAACTCGGACGACAGTAGTCGATTACCGCTCGCCGGTGCGACGCTGCGCATCGACACGCCGTCCGCATCCTGCGCGCCGGCGAGCGTTCCCGCCTTTACCGATCCACAGCCGATCGCGCCCGACGCGACGCGGCGGGGAGCGCTCGCGCGTCGATAACGTCGCGGCCGCTCCCCGCCCGCCGCCTCGTGCGCTAGGAGCGACTCATGACGACACGACACAACACCTCTCACAAGAAACAACGCGGCTTCATCAAGGCCGGCGCCGGCCAGCAGACCGACCCGCGCATCATGCGCGTCGCGCAGGAAGCGGCCCGCCCGCTCGACGACACGCTGAAGTCGCTGCGCACCAGCACGCGCGGCCTCACCTACGACCAGGCCGCCGACCGCCTGCAGCATGACGGCCCGAACGAAATCGCGCACGACAAGCCGCCGCACTGGACCCGCCAGTTGCTGCTCTCGTTCCACAACCCGTTCGTCTACGTGCTGCTGGTGCTGGCCGCCATCAGCTTCTGCACCGACGTCTATTTCGCGGCGCCCGACGATCGCGATTACGTCGGCATGACGATCCTGCTGACGATGGTCACGATCAGCGCGCTGCTGCGCTTCGTGCAGGAATTCCGTTCGCTGCGCGCGGCCGAGAAGCTCAAGGCGATGGTGCGCACGACGGCGACCGTGCAGCGCGCGGTGACCGATTCGTTGGAACCGACGCGCCGCGAGGTGCCGATGCGCGAAGTGGTGACCGGCGACATCGTGCATCTTTCCGCGGGCGACATGATCCCCGCCGACGTGCGGCTGCTCGCGTCGCGCGACCTGTTCATCAGCCAGGCCGTGCTGACCGGCGAGGCGCTGCCCGTCGAGAAGTACGACACGCTCGGCGCGGTGGCCGGCAAATCCGCGAGCACGCGCGCGGCCGGCGCGGCCCACGACGCACCGGCGTCGCTGCTCGATCTCGAGAACGTCTGCTTCATGGGTACCAACGTCGTCAGCGGCACGGCGACGGCCGTCGTCGTCGCGACCGGCGAAGACACGTACTTCGGCTCGCTCGCGCGCAACGTCGTGAGCCACAAGCGCATCGAGACGAGCTTCGACCGCGGCGTCGCGAGCGTGAGCTGGCTGCTGATCAAGTTCATGTTCGTGATGGTGCCGATCGTGTTCATGATCAACGGCCTGACCAAGGGCGACTGGTTGAGCGCCCTCACGTTCGCGCTCGCGGTGGCCGTGGGCCTCACGCCCGAGATGCTGCCGATGATCGTCAGCGCGAATCTCGCGCGCGGCGCGGTCGCGATGGCGCGCCGCAAGGTCGTCGTCAAGCGGCTGAACTCGGTGCAGAACTTCGGCGCGATGGACGTGCTGTGCACCGACAAGACCGGCACGCTCACGCAGGACAGGATCATCCTCGAACATCACCTCGACCTGTCCGGCCGCAAGAACGAGGACATCCTGCGGCTCGGCTGGCTGAACAGCGTCCACCAGAGCGGCCAGAAGAACCTGATCGACATCGCGGTCGTCGCGCGCGCCGACGAGATCGGCGAACGCGTGAAGCCGCAGGGCTACAAGAAGATCGACGAGCTGCCGTTCGACTTCGTGCGGCGCCGCCTGTCGGTCGTCGTCGAGGATACGCGCGGCACGCACCTGCTGATCTGCAAGGGCGCGGTCGAGGAAATGCTGGCGGTGTCCACGCACGTGCAGGATGAGGACGGCGTGCGCCCGCTCGACTTCGTGGCCCGCAAGCGGCTGCTCGAACAGGCCACCGCGTACAACGAGGACGGCTTCCGCGTGCTCGTGCTCGCGACGCGAACGATTCCGCGCGGCGACGAACGCGCGCAATACCGCACCGCCGACGAGCGCGACCTCGTCGTGCGCGGCTTCCTGACCTTCCTCGATCCGCCGAAGGAATCGGCCGCACCGGCGCTCGCCGCGCTGCGCGAGAACGGCGTCGCGGTGAAGGTGCTGACGGGCGACAATCCGACCGTCACGATGAAGGTATGCCGCCAGGTCGGCCTCGAACCCGGTAAGCCGATGCTCGGCACGGAGATCGAAGCGCTCGACGATGCAACCCTCGCGCGGGTGGTCGAACGCACGACCGTGTTCGCGAAGCTCACGCCGCTGCAGAAGGCGCGCATCGTCAAGGCGCTGCAGGCGAACGGCCACACGGTGGGCTTCCTCGGCGACGGCATCAACGACGCACCCGCGCTGCGCGACGCCGACGTCGGCATCTCGGTCGACAGCGGCGCCGACATCGCGAAGGAAACCGCCGACATCATCCTGCTCGAGAAGAGCCTGATGGTGCTCGAGGAAGGCGTGATCAAGGGTCGCGAGACGTTCGGCAACATCCTGAAATACCTGAACATGACGGCCAGCTCGAACTTCGGCAACGTGTTCTCGGTGCTCGTCGCCAGCGCATTCCTGCCGTGGGAGCCGATGCTCGCGACGCAGTTGCTCGTGCTGAACCTGATCTACGACACGTCGCAGATGCTGCTGCCGTGGGACAAGATGGACCGCGAGTTCCTGAAGAAGCCGCGCAAGTGGGAAGCCGGCAACATCGGCCGCTTCATGCTGTGGGTCGGGCCGACGTCGTCGGTATTCGACATCACGACGTACATCCTGATGTGGACCGTGTTCGGGGCGGGCGCGCTCTATCACCTGAACGGCGGCGCGAGCGGCCAGATCGTGATGAATTCGGGCTGGTTCATCGAGAGCCTCGTGTCGCAGACGCTCGTCGTGCACCTGCTGCGCACGCAGAAGATCCCGTTCCTGCAGAGCACGGCGTCGTTGCCGGTGCTGCTGTCGACCTTCACCGCGATCGCGATCGGCTGCTGGCTGCCGTTCTCGCCGTTCGCGGAATCGATCGGCTTCATGCACCTGCCGGGCACCTACTGGCTGTGGCTCGCCGCGACGATGGTCGGCTACATCGTGCTCGCGCAGATCGTCAAGACGATCTACGTGCGCCGGTACAAGCAGTGGTTCTGATGGTGCGCCGATGACGACGTGCCGGCCCGTGCGCCCCCGCGCGGGCCGAACGTCGCTCGGTAATGTACGGGCCGCATCCGCGGCCCGTTTTTTCATTCATTGCGCGTCGTTCGCGCCGAACAGTTGCGCGCACACCGCGCGCCCTTCGTCGGTCAGGGCGGCGCTGCCGGTACCGTCCTCGTTCAGCGTCGTCGCGCTCAGGCCCGCGGCGTCCAACTGCGTCAGCACGCGCCGCAGCGTGCTCATCGGCAGTTGCGTGCGCTTCGCGATCTTCGGCAGCGACCACGCCTTGCCGGCCGGATCGCTCGCGGCTTCGTTCAGCGTCGCGAGCGTGGCGACGAGCGCGGGATCGAGCGGGGATTCGTCGGAGTCTGAAGTCATCGGTTCGGGTTCGTCGGCCGGCGTCGGGCCGGCATGCATGAAGACAACCATCGCGGACACTATACGCCGCGTCACGCGCCCTTGAGCGCGGCGCGCATGAACGACACGAAACGCGTGGTGACCGGATCGTCGCGTTCGGACCGCCATCCGAGCCCCACGCGCCACTTCGCGTCCCGGCCGTCGAGCGGCAGCACCGTCGCGTCGCGCAGCAGGTACCGCGCGCTCGACGGAATGAACGCGACGCCGACGCCGGCCGCGACCGACGTCAGCACCGACTGCACGTCCTCCGCCTGCTGCATCACGTGCGGTACGAAGCGGCGCTCGACGCACCACCGGTCGATCTGCGCGGCCAGCCCCGGGCCGCGCGCACGCTGCAGCGCGATGAAGCCGATCTCGTTGAGCACGTCGAGGTTGGCCGGCACGCGCTTGAAGCCTAGATGCGGCGGCACCGCGAGCGCGAGCGCTTCGTCGGTCACCTTGAACGACGACAAGCCTTCGTCGGTGGGCAGGCGCAGGAAACCGGCGTCGAGCTTGCCGGCGTGCAGCCGGCGCGTCTGTTCGGACGACGACAGGTCGCTCAGCGTCACCGCGATACCCGGATTGCGGCGACGGAATTCGGCGATCAGTTTCGGCACGAGCGTGAGCACGGACAGGCAGATGCCGAGCCGCAAATGCCCGCGCTGGCCGCTGGTCGCTTCCCGCGCACGGGCCAGGATTTCGTCGGCATCGCGCACGAGCGCCTGCGCGTCGGGCAGGAAGCGTTCGCCGAACGGCGTCAGTTCCGCGCCATGCCGGCCGCGCTCGAACAGCTTGCCGCCGAGGCTCGCCTCGAGCGCGCCGATCTGCTTGCTGAGCGCAGGCTGGCTCATGTGCAGCGCATCGGCCGCACGGCTGAAATGGCACAGCTCGGTCACCGTCAGGAACGTGCGAAGCAGTTTCAGTTCCATTCTTTTAAGGAATCTGAGTGATCGAAAGATTCATTTTACCGATCGAATGCGATGGCGTTCAATACGGACATGCCCTTCCCGGAACTCACTTCCATGTCCCTCGATCCAGCGGCCGACTGCGTGGCCGAGCCATCATCCGACGTCGCGACTGCAAGCGAATGCGCGGCTGCCACCGATGCGCGCGCACCGAAGCGTCGCGCCGAACGCACGGACGGGCGCAGCCGCCGCTTCCGCTTCGGCGATGCGCTGGAAGACGCGCCGCCGCGCGCGGTGACGGGTTCGATCGCGATCAGTTTCGCGGTCGTGTCGCGGCGGAACTGGCCACGCTGAACCGCGTACCTGCCCGCCTTGCATGCCGCCTCGCACCGCTTGCCCGGCAGCGCGAAAACGACCGGAATCCTCCCGCATGAAGCGTCATTGCGCGTCATCCCATCGTCATCGCCGCGCGATCGACCGTATAATTTCCCGCACCCGCTGACCGCCCATGCATTCCGCGCAGCCGCATCGCGCGTGAAAAGGAGACTTTCGCTTGACCGGCCTCATCGCGCACCTGCCTCGCGCCCGGACCACCCTGATCCTCGCCCTGTCGTTCCTGCTGCTCGCATTCGCCGCGCATGCGTCCGCGCAACGCGTGCAGCCGCATCGCACCGCCCATGCGCAGCCGCATGCCCATACGAAGGCCGTCAAGAAGACAGCCCATCGCAAGAAAAAGGCCATCAAGCACCGCCGCTCACGCGTGACGCATCAAGCGGCCAAACGCCACGCGGCACCCGCACCGCAGCAGCGGCGCGCGAAACGCACGACCGCCGTGCGACCGCGCCCGCCCGCGAAACCGAAATTGCTCGCCAGTTGCGGCTATACGCCGCGCGCGGTCGCGTCGCTGCATTCACGCGCGGCCTACGTGCTCGACGTCGATTCCGGCACCCCGCTGCTCGCGCGCAACGCACGCACCGTACGGCCGATCGCATCGATCTCGAAACTGATGACGGCGGTCGTCGCGCGCGACGCCGATCGTCCGCTGAACGGCGTGCTGCGCGTGACCGCGCGCGACCGCGACACGATCAAGTTCACCGGTTCGCGCCTGCAGGTCGGCTCGGAACTGTCGCGCCGCGACATGTTCCATATCGCGCTGATGTCGTCGGAGAACCGCGCGGCCGCCGCGCTGAGCCGCGACTATCCGGGCGGGCGCGCCGCGTTCGTGAAGGCGATGAACCGCGAAGCGCGCCGGCTCGGCATGCGGCACACGCACTTCCGCGAGCCGACCGGCCTGTCGCCGCACAACGTGTCGACGGCGGAAGACCTCGCGCGGCTCGTCGGCGCGGCCGCGCAGGATCCGCTGATCCGCTATTTCTCGACCGATCTGTCGACCACCGTGCGCCCCGGCGACGGGGAGCTCGTGTACGTGAATTCCGACCCGCTCGTGCGCTACCGCCGCCTGCCGATCCGGCTGCAGAAAACCGGCTTCATCAACGAATCGGGGCACGGTGTCGTGATGCGCATGCGCGTGAAAGGCCGCCGCGAGACGGTCGTGCTGCTCGGCGCACCGACGCGTGCCGGCGTATCCAGCGACGCAATCAACATCCATCGCTGGCTGTCCTGTTCGATCCGGTAAGCGCACACGGGCAGCCGGCGCGTTCACGCCACGGGAGCGACGCGATGCAGCACGAATACCGCTTCAACGCCTTCGGCCGGCTGCTCGCCGTCGTGCGCACGGACGGCCGCTGGGCCGTGTTCGATCTCGGCGCCGAAGGCAAACGGCGCCCGGCCAATCTGCAGATTCCATCCGCGCTCGCCGCGGACGAACTCGGCCAGTACCTCGGCGATCTGCTGCACGAAAACGCGACCCCGCGCTACAGCGAAGTCGTACCGGTCGTGCATCGACGCACGTAATCGCGCGCCTGACGGCGCCGTCAGGCCGGCGATCAATTCGACAGTCAAACTTGCAAGTTTGGCTGTCGTGTTCTAAGATTCGCCGCATGAACCCGCCACGCAAACCCGGCGTTTCAGCCGAAACCGTCGCCGCCGACCTGACCCTCGCGGTCGGCCAGCTCATCCGTCGGCTGCGCTCCGAGATCGATTCCGGTGGGCTCGGCATGTCCCAGACGAGCGCGCTCGCGCGGCTCGATCGGCACGGGCCGATGACGACCGCCGATCTCGCTCGCGCCGAAGCGATGAAGCCGCAGTCGATGAAGGCGATCCTCGCGAGCCTCGAGGAAGACGCGCTCGTCGAGCGCGAACCGCATCCGACCGACGGCCGCCAGATCCTGTTCAAGCTCACCGCCGCCGGCGTCGACGCGCGGCGCAAGCGCAACGCCGCGAAACACAAGTGGCTCGGCACGGCGATCGGACAACTCGATCCGGACGACATCGACACGCTTGCCGCGGCCATCCCGCTGATCCGCCGCATCGGCGAGCAATAAACCCGGCCGGTTCGCCGCGCTGCATGCGCGCGGCCGGCTTTCTTCGCCCTTTCCCCCGGAGCCCCCATCATGAGCGCAACCCGTCTCGACACGAACACGGCGCTGGTCGTCATCGACCTGCAGAAAGGCATCGTCGCCCTCCCCACCGCGCATCCGGTCGCACCGGTGATCGCCCACGCCCGCGAACTGCTCGACGCATTCCGCGGCCGCGGCCTGCCGGTCGTGCTGGTCAACGTCGCGGGCGGCGCGCCGGGCCGCACGCAGCAGCAGGTGCGCCTGGACGCCCTGCCGGCCGACTGGACCGAACTCGTGCCCGAACTGAACCGCCAGCCAGGCGACCACGTCGTGACGAAGCGGACCTGGGGCGCGTTCACCGGCACCGGTCTCGACGCGCATCTGAAGGCAGCCGGCGTCACGCAGATCGTGCTGGCCGGCGTCGCGACGAGCATCGGCGTCGAATCGACCGCGCGACAGGCGCACGAACTCGGCTACAACGTGACGCTCGCCGTCGACGCGATGACCGACCTCAACGCGGACGCGCACGCCAACAGCGTCGAGCGGCTGTTCCCCCGCCTCGGCGAAACGGGCACGACGCAGGACATCGTCGCGCTGCTCGACCGGCGCGGCGCGTGAGCGACGAACGCAGACAGCCGACGCCGGGCCATGCGATCGGCCGGCTCGACCCGTCGATCTGGAAAGTCAGCGCGGTCGCGACGCTCGGCTCGCTGCTGTCGCAACTCGATGCGACGATCGTCAACGTGTCGCTGTCGAGCCTCGCGACCGACCTGCATGCGAGCCTGTCGACAATCCAGTGGGTGACGAGCGGCTACCTGCTCGCGCTGACGCTGGTGCTGCCGCTGAGCGGCTGGCTCGTCGACCGCATCGGCGCGAAGGCGCTGTACCTGTGGTGCTTCTCGGCGTTCACGCTCACGTCGGCGCTGTGCGGGCTCGCGTGGTCGGCGCCGTCGCTGATCGCGTTCCGCGTGTTGCAAGGCGTCAGCGGCGGCTTGCTCGCGCCGATGGCGCAGATGATGATCGCGCGCGTCGCCGGCCAGCAGATGGCACGCGTGATCGGCTACGCGGCGGTGCCGGTGCTGCTCGCGCCGATCCTCGGCCCGGTCGTGGCCGGCGCGATCCTGCAGCACACGTCGTGGCGCTGGCTGTTTCTGGTGAACCTGCCCGTCGGCGCGCTCGCGCTCGCACTGGCCGTGCGGTTCCTGCCCGGCGACCGGGACGATGCGCCGCGGCGCGAACTCGACTGGATCGGCCTCGCGTTGCTGTCGCCCGGCCTCGTGCTGTTCCTGTACGGCATCGAGCGGATCGGCTCGATGCCCGGCATCGCGGCGGTCGCGGGCGCGGCGCTGCTGCTCGTCGCGTTCCTGCGCGTCGAGCGCCGCCAGGGCGCGCGTGCGCTGATCGATCTCGCGCTGTTTCGCTCGCGCGTGTTCGGCGCGGCAGCCGGCACGCAATTCCTGTCGAACGGCGCGCTGTATGCGGGCCAGATGCTGATTCCCGTGTTCCTGATCCAGGCGTGCGGGCGCTCGCCGGGCGAAATGGGCTGGCTGCTCGCGCCGCTCGGGCTCGGCATGCTCGTCACCTATCCGTCGATGGGCGCGCTGACGAGCCGGTTCGGCGTACGCCGGCTGGCCGCCGCCGGCGCCCTGCTCGCACTCGCCGCCACGCTGCCGCTCGTGTTGCTCGCGCTGACCGGCTACGATCCGCTCGTGCTCGTACCGGCGCTGTTTCTGCGCGGCATGGGTCAGAGTGCGATCGGCGCGCCGTCGATCGCCGCCGCGTATGCGTCGGTCGAGCGCCGCGACCTGCCGATGGCGACCACGTCGCTCAATATCGTGCAGCGGCTCGGCGGTCCGACGTTCACGACGCTATGCACGCTGTTTCTCGCATGGCGGCTGCACGCCGAATCGACGGCGGCGGGCGGCACGCAAGCCGTCGCGTATGCGTGGGCGTTCGGCCTGCTGTGCACGCTGCATGCGGCGAGCTTCATGACGACGCTGCGGCTGCCGTTGCGCTCGGCCGGTGCAGGCGGCGACCGACGGGCCGGCAACGCGCCGGCCGGTTCGCGCTGAACGGGCGCCGCGCCGCACCGTGTGCGCGGTTTCCCGCTACGGCAACCACATCGGCACGATCGACGCCGCAATGCGGCCGGCAACGCACGTTCCCCAGTCTGGAAAAACGCATTCGTTGGGCTGGCCCGTTGTTCGCGGGAACGATCCCTACACCGTGTCCGGCTCCTGCCGCGCGGGCGTCGTGCCCGCCGCCTCCAGCGCCTGATGCAGCGTGGCGAAGATGCATGACCCGCCGACCGCCTCGGTGATCCCGTGACGATCCATGTCCGCGCGCAGGTAGCGGTTCACGCGCCCGAACAGCACGCCGATTCCGCGCGCATGCAGCGCCCTGACGAGATCGACCAAGGTCCGCGCGGCCGAATAGTCGACGTCGGTGATCGCGCCCGCGTCGACGACGAACCAGCGCGTCGGCACCGGCGCCGCGTCGACGAGCTCGGTCACTTCCGCCGCGAACAGGTGATCGTTCGCGAAGAACAGATCGGAGCCGAACCGGTAGACGATCAGCCCGGGCGCCGTCATCACGCCGCGCCGGGTGGGCACCGGCTGCCACCGTCCGTTGCCGGCGACGGGTTCGAGCACCATCGTATGCGGCCGGTAGCTGTGCCGCACGTGCCGCATCAACGACAGCGCGACGGCCAGCAGGATGCCGTGCTCGACCCCGATCGTCACGACCGCCGCGGCCGTGATCATCGCGAGCGTGAATTCGCCGGGGCTTTCCCGGCGGATCGCCGCGAGGCTGCGCACGTTGATCAGCCCGAGCGCGATCGTGAACACGATGCCGGCCAGCACCGCATGCGGCAGATACTGCAGATACGGGCTGAAGAACAGCAGCACGACGGCGACGACCGCGGCGAACGCGAGATGGCCGATCTGGCTGCGCACGCCCGCGCCCTCGGCCATCGCCGTCTGCGTCGGGCTGCCGTTGACGACGAACGCGCCGCCGAGCGCCGCCGCTGCGTTCGCGGCCGCGAGGCCGAGGATGTCGGCATTGGTGTCGACGTCCTCGCCGTACTGCTGCGCGAACACGCGTGCGGCGGCCGCGCTCTGCGCGATGATCATCACGAAGCACGACGCGGCGACCGGCACGAGATCGAGGAACTGCTGCCACGTGACCGATGGCCAGCGCAGCGGCGGCAACCCGCCCGCCACGGGCCCGAGCACCGCGATGCCGTGCTCGGCGAAACCGAACGCCGCGCTCGCGGCGATGCTGCCCGCGACCGCGATCATCGGCATCGGCACGCGCGGCAGGAACCGCTTGCACGCGAGAATCGCGACGACGACGAGCGCCGCGAGCGCGAGCGTCGGCCGGTGCGCATGAAGCAGGTGCGTGGCGACGTAGTCGAGTTGCGCGAGGCTGCGCGACGCCGGGTACGGCACGGGCAAGCCGAGCATGTCGCCGAGCATCGCGATCGACACCTGCACGCCGACGCCGGCGAGAAAGCCGATTAGCACCGTGCGCGACAGGAAATCGGCGAGAAAACCGAGCTTGAAGATGCGCGCGAGCAGCAGCATCGCGGCGGTCAGCAACGCGACCATGCCGGCGAGCGCCGCATAGTCGGCGCTGCCGGCCGGCGCCATCGACGATAGCCGGCTCGCGAAAATCGTCGCGGTCGCCGAATCGGCGGCGACCACGAGATGGCGCGACGCGCCGAAGCATGCGAACGCAACGAGCGGCAGGCATACCGTGTAGAGCCCCGTGACGGCCGGCATGCCGGCGATGCGCGCGTAGCCGAGCACCTGCGGGATGTCCATCGACGCGAGCGACATGCCCGCGAAGATGTCTCGGATGGCGCCCGCGCGGCGGATCGGGAGGATGCCTTTCAGCAGCCATACGCGTGACGGACGGCTTTCGTTGGAATCTTGCATGCGTGAAATGCGTGAGGTCGAGTGACGGGGGCCACGAACGGGTGCGCGACGATGGTGCGTGTCGCTCACCGTCGCCGGAGGGGCCGGACAGGCCGCACGCCAACGCGAGCGGCACACCGACGACGCCGGCGACGTCCGCATGATTGCATGGATCGCGGATCGTGCGTAGCGAAGCGCAAAGCCCTGCCGTCATGGCTTCCGGCCGAATGCATGCTGGCGGGTGACGCGTCCGGCAATCGGCTCGCACGCCGGCTTGCGGTGATGTCGATTCGAGGCTCGCCTTCACCCCGATGCAGAGGATACCTGCACAATGGTGAGCCGATTCGGGAGCCGCTCGCCCCGCCTTCACGGCACGCATCCGGAATCCGATGGCACAATCACGGTCCCTTTCATGTGCCCTTCATCGGGCGCGCGCCGCATCGCGGCGCCGATTCAACGCACGAGAAGGCCCCTGTCCGCCCCTATGACCCTGAACGAATCCTGGTTTGCGCCGCTCGTCGGCATCCTCGTCCTGCTCGCCGCCGCCGGCGCGATTACCGCCGTCGTCCACTTCCTGCTGTTTCGCGTGGTCGCGCGGCTCGCGCGACTGTCCGCCACGCGCGTCGACGACGCGCTGTTCGAATTCGGCGCCTTCAAATGGCTGAACCGCATCGTCCCGTTCGTCGTGATCAAGCTCGGGCTCGGCGCGGTGTCCGGCATTCCCGGCCTGGTCGCGCAGGTGGTCGACAAGGTGCTGTTCGCGCTGATCGTGTTCCTCGTGACGATGACCATCAGCGCGACGCTGTCCGCGCTCGAACACGCGCACCGCACCGCTCAACGCGATCAGCCGCGCCTGTCGCTGAAAGGCGCGATGCAGCTCGTCAAGCTCGTGATGTTCATCACGGCCGCGCTCGTCGTGATCGGCGATGCGACCGGCAAGCAGATCGGCCTGCTGCTGTCCGGCATCGGCGCGATGTCGGCGGTGCTGATGCTGATCTTCAAGGACACGCTGCTCGGCCTCGTCGCCGGCGTGCAACTGTCGTCGAACGACATGCTGCGGATCGGCGACTGGATCACGATGCCGTCGGCCGGCGCGGACGGCACGGTCATCGACATCACGCTGAACACCGTCAAGGTCGCGAACTTCGATCACACGATCATCACGGTGCCGACCTGGAAGCTGATCACCGAGAGCTATCAGAACTGGCGCGGCATGACCGAGGCGGGCGGGCGCCGCATCAAGCGCGCGCTGTTCATCGATGCGACGAGCGTGCGCTTTCTCACGAACGACGAGATCGAACGGCTCGAACGCCTGACGCTGCTGAAGGACTATCTCGAGGACAAGGTCGACGCGATCGAGCAATGGAACGGCACGCTCGGCGCGGCCGGCGACTGCCCGGCGAACCGCCGCCAGCTGACGAATCTCGGCACGTTCCGCGCGTACGTCGCGAACTACCTGAAGGGCCATCCGCGCATCCGCCGCGACATGACGAACATGGCGCGACAACTACCGCTCACGGCCGAAGGCATTCCGCTCGAACTGTACTGCTTCACCGATACGACGACGTGGGTCGACTACGAGACCATCCAGGCCGACCTGTTCGACCACCTGATCGCGGTGCTGCCGGAGTTCGGGCTGCGCGTGTACCAGCATCCGTCGGGCTTCGACATGCGCCGGATGGTCGACGCCGCGCAGCCCGGGCTGCAGGCGCCGCGCGCGGCGTGATACCGGCCACGGCGGCAGGCCGCCGCCCGCCGCCTGCCCTGCCGGCGGGCGGCAACGCTCACCGCGCCGCGCACTCCGACGCGAGCCGCCCCAGCACCTTCAGCGCATCCTCGATCTGCCGCGACCACGGGTAGCTGTAGTTGAGCCGGACGAAATGCCGGTAATCGGTGCCGGCCGAGAACATGTGCCCAGGCCCGACCGTGATCCGCCGCGCGAGCGCCAGCGTATACAGCTTCATCGCATCGACCCGCGGCGGCAGCTCGACCCATAGCACATACCCGCCCCGCGGCTGCGACAACCGCGTGCCTTCCGGGAAGAAGCGCCGCACCATCGCGCTCATCAGGTTCGCCTGCTGCGCGTACTGCTTACGCATGCGCCGCAGATGAAAATCGTAGCCGTCGTGTTTCAGGTACTCGGCGATCGCGAGTTGCTCGATCGCGGGCGTCGCGAGCGTGTTCAGGAATTTCAGCTTCTCGACCTGGTCGCGGTAACGGCCCGGCATCGCCCAGCCGATCCGGTAGCGCGGCGACAGGCTCTTCGTGAACGACGCGCAATGCAGCACCAGCCCGTCGCGATCGAACGACTTCAGCGCGCTCGGCGCCGTGTCGCCGAAGTGCAGCTCGTGATAGACGTCGCTCTCGATCGCCGGCACGCCGTGCTTCGCGAGCAGCTCGACCAGCGCGCGCTTGCGCGCATCGGGCATCTGGAAGCCGAGTGGATTCTGGAAATTCGGCATCACCATGCACGCGGCGATGCGCTCGCGCGCGAGAATCCGTTCGAGCGCGTCGAGATCGATGCCGTCGCCCGGGTGCGTCGCGACTTCCAGTGCACGCATGCCCATCCGCTCGATCGCGTGCAGCATCGCGTAGAACGTCGGAGACTCCACCGCGATCGTGTCGCCCGGCTTCGCGACGGCCTGCAGGCACAGGTTGATCGCCTCGGTCGCGCCGATCGTCATCACGATCTCGCCCGGCTCGACCGCGACCCCGCGCTCCGCATAGCGCCGCGCTATCTGGCGGATCAGCTCCTGGTTGCCGGGCGGCAGGTCGTCGATCACGCCCCAGCGCGTGCGGCGCCGCCCGATCGCCTGCGCATAGCGCGCGAGACGCTGCACCGGAAACTGCGACGCGTCGGGATACGGCGAGCCGAGCGGCACCGCGTCGTCGCGCGCGATCGAGCGCAGCGTCGACAGCACGAGCCGGCTCACGTCCACGGCCGACGGCTCGGCAGCCGGCGCGGAGACATGCAGCTCGGCCTCGGCCGGCGCCGCAGCGCGCGCCCGCACGAAGTAGCCCGACTGCGGCCGGCTTTCGATCAGGCCGCGGCTTTCCAGCACGAGGTACGCGCGCAGCACGGTCGTGACGCTGAGCTGCTGCTGCCGGCTCGCGTGCCGCACCGACGGAATCCGCTCGCCGGGCCGGTACACGCCCCGCTCGATCTGCGCCTGGAGATCGTCGGCCAGTTGTTCGTAACGCTTCACGCGCCTCCCTTTCAACTTCCCTTCAGCAACACAGTTGCGATCCGCACGGGATGAATGGCCGAAACTGTACTCTTTTTTGAAGTGAACAGGTGTACACACAGCCGTACGGGCGCCGCGCGTACTCTGCACGCATCGACCCCGACACCTGCATCATGAAAACGAAATCCGCCACCGCGCGCATCGAACCGTACACCCACCCGGCCGCCGGCTGGGGCGCGCTGAAAGCCGTCACGATCAACCTGATCAAGGAAAAGGTCGCCGGCGGCAACTACCGCACGCTGCTGCGCCAGAACCAGCCGGACGGCTTCGACTGCCCGGGTTGCGCATGGCCCGACCGCCAGCACGCGTCGACGTTCGAATTCTGCGAGAACGGCGTGAAGGCCGTGGCCGCGGAAGCGACGAGCAAGCGCGTGACGCCCGAATTCTTCGCCGCGCACACGGTGACCGAACTGCTCGAACAGTCGGATTTCGAGCTCGAACAGCACGGCCGGCTCACCGGCCCGATGGTGTACGACGCGCAGGCCGACCGCTACGTGCCGATCGCATGGGACGATGCGTTCGCGCTGATCGCGCGCCATCTGCGCGCGCTGCCCGACCCCAACCAGGCCGCGTTCTATACGTCCGGCCGCGCGAGCAACGAGGCGGCGTTCCTCTATCAATTGTTCGTGCGGCTGTACGGCACCAACAACTTCCCCGATTGCTCGAACATGTGCCACGAGGCGACGAGCCGCGGGCTGCCGGCGTCGGTCGGCGTCGGCAAGGGGACCGTCACGCTCGACGATTTCGAGCATGCGGACATGCTGCTGATCTTCGGCCAGAACCCGGCGACCAATCACCCGCGGATGATGGGCGAGCTGCGCGAGTGCGCGAAGCGCGGCGCGACGATCGTGTCGATCAACCCGCTGAAGGAGCGTGGGCTCGAGCGCTTCGCCGATCCGCAAAGCCCGCTCGAGATGCTGACGATGTCGGGCACGAAGATCGCATCGACGTTCATCCAGCCGACCATCGGCGGCGATTTCGCGCTGATCAAGGGAATGGCCAAGCGCGTGCTCGAACTCGACGACGCCGCGCGCGCCGCCGGTGCGCCGCGTGTGCTCGACACCGCGTTCATCGACGCGCACACGGCCGGCTTCGACGCGTTCGCCGACGATCTGCGCGCCGAAAACTGGTCCGCGCTGACGGCCGAAAGCGGCGTGCCGTACGAGCAGATCGACGCGCTTGCGCAGCGCTATGCGCGCAGCGAACGCGTGATCGCGACGTGGGGCATGGGCATCACGCAGCACAAGCATTCGGTCGCCACGGTGCAGATGCTGACCAACCTGATGCTGATGCGCGGCAACATCGGCCGCCCCGGCGCCGGCCTGTGCCCGGTGCGCGGCCACTCGAACGTGCAGGGCAACCGCACGGTCGGCATCGAGGAAAAGCCGTCGCAGGCGTTCCTCGACCGGCTCGGCCACGTGTTCGATTTCGAACCGCCGCGCCATCACGGCTACGACGTCGTCGAGACGATCGAAGGCATGCTCGACGGCCGCGTGAAGGTGCTGATCGGTCTCGGCGGCAACTTCGCGATGGCGACGCCGGACACGCCGCGCACGTGGGAAGGCATGCGCCGCTGCGCGCTCTCCGTGCACATCACGACGAAGCTGAACCGCAGCCATCTGATCCACGGCCGCGACGCGCTGATCCTGCCGACGCTCGGCCGCACCGAGATCGACCTGCAGGACAACGTCGCGCAAGGCGTGACGGTCGAGGATTCGATGAGCATGGTCCACGTGTCGTACGGGATGAACAAGCCGGCGTCGCCGAACCTGATGTCGGAGCCCGCGATCGTCGCGCACATGGCGCACGCGCTGTTCGGCAGCGGCAAGATCGACTGGCTCGCGTACAAGGACGACTACGCGAAGATCCGCGACGCGATCGAGGCGACGCTCGACGGCTTCCATGACTACAACACGCGCATCGCGCGGCCCGGCGGCTTCCACCTGCGCGTGGCGTCGCGCGACCGCGAATGGCTGACGCCGACGGGCAAGGCGAACTTCATCGCGCATGGGCTGCCGACCGACACGCCGATCCAGCGCGCCCGCGTGCTGCACGGCGAACGGCTGATGACGCTGATGACGACGCGCTCGCACGACCAGTACAACACCACCGTGTACGGGCTCGACGACCGCTACCGCGGCGTGTTCGGCCAGCGCCGCGTGGTGTTCGTCAACCGCGACGATCTCGCGATGCTCGGCCTCGCGGCCGGCGACTGGGTCGACATGGAAACCGTGTGGCACGACGGCATCGAGCGGCGCGCGAACGGCTTCCTGCTCGTCGAATACGACATCCCGCGCGGCTGCATCGGCGCGTACTACCCGGAAACCAACCCGCTCGTGCCGCTCGACAGCGTGGGCGACGTGTGCAACACGCCGACGTCGAAATCGGTGCCCGTGCTGCTGCATCGCGCGGCCGCGCCGGCCTCGATCGCCGCCTGACGGAGCACGACGATGATCGTTCGTCCGCGCGAGCACTGGCTGCGGATGCTGCTCGTCTGGAATGGCTCGGTGCTGCCGACCATCCTGCCGCAGCTCGTGCTGACGCTCGCGATCAGCCTCGTCGCCGTGTGGGGCGGCGGCCGCGTGCTCGGCGAAAAGGTGCCGCTGAACCCGACGCCGTTCACGCTGATCGGCCTGACGCTCGCGATCTTCGCCGGGTTTCGCAACAGCGCGAGCTACGAACGCTATCGCGAGGGGCGGCAACTGTGGGGCGGTGTACTGACCGCCACGCGCACGCTGGTGTCGCAGGCGCTCTGTTACGGCGCGGTCGACCGCGACGACGCGTCGCGCCGCGCGTTCGTGCGCACGGTCGTCGCGTTCGTCCATGCGCTCAAGCATCAACTGCGCGGCACCGATCCGGCCGCGGACCTGCGCGGGCTGCTCGACGGCGCCGCCTATGCGCGCATCGCCGCGTCCCGGTTTCGCCCGGTCGTCATCGTGCACGCGCTGCGCGAAGCGTTCGCCGCGCGCGCCGACGCCGGCCAGCTCGCCGACACGCGACTGTGGATGCTCGATGCGCGCCTCGACGAACTCGTCGCGATGGTGAGCGGCTGCGAGCGCATCGCATCGACGCCGATTCCGTTTTCATACGACGTGCTGCTGCACCGGACCATCTACGCGTATTGCGTACTGCTGCCATTCGGTCTCGTCGATTCGATCGGCGCGGCGACACCCTTCGTCACGGTTTTCGTCGCCTATACGCTGATCGCGCTCGACGCGATCGCACATGCGATCGCCGAGCCGTTCGGCAACGGGCCGAACCACCTCGCGCTCGATGCGATGACGCGGCAGATCGAGCGCACGCTGCTCGAACTGAACCGCGAGCCGCTGCCGGCCGAAGTGACGCCCGGCCCGTCGTACCGCCTCACCTGACTCGCGCCGCTCAGTCGCGGCGGCCGCGCAGAAAGCCGTCATGCTCGGCGGCGGCGTCCGCGATCCGCCGCAGCAGGACGATGCCGCCCAGCAATGCATGCGCGGCGTCGCCGTCGCGCGCGGCCACGCGGCGTCGCAACAAGCGGGCGGCGGCGTCGCAGGTCTGCTCGAGCCGCGCGAAATCCGCTCGCGCGACGCGCGCGCGCACCGCGGCCGCCGCGCGGTGCGCGGCCGACTCGCGCGTGGCCAGGTCGGCGAGCGACAGCACGCTGTCGCCGAGCCCCCAGATCGCGAGCAGGTCGCGCATGTCGCGCTCGATCAGCGTCTGCGGCAGGCTGCCCGCGAAACCGAGCTCGCGCGCGAGACGGTCGGCCGTGCGGCTCAGCCATACGCTGGCCGGCCACGCACGCGGATCGCGTGCGATGGCGGCCAGATCGCGACGCACCGCGCGGTGCAGACGCCGTCGGCTCGTGCCGGCATCGCCGGGAAACACCAGCGCGAAGATCAGCGCGCCGAACGCGATGCCGAGCATCGTCGCGAGCGCGCTGTTCAGGAACGCGGCGTCGCCGATGCGCGTCGTGTTGTCCGGCGACGTGAAATTCCAGAAGAAGATCGAGAACGCGCTGCCCATCGCGGCCGTGCGCGGATGGCGCATCGCGATCCCGGTGCCGATCAGGAACACGCCCAGGATATAGGCGAGCATTTCGAAACCCGACACCGCCGGCAGCAGGATGAAGTTGCAGACGACGCCGGCGATCGCCGCGCATGCCGAGCCTTTCAGGAAGCCCACGGCCGCGCGCACGGAGTTCGGACGGGTCGAGAACAGCGCGCCGACCACGGCCGTGATCGCGACGAAACCGCCGCCTGACGGCCACGCGGTGAAAATCCAGATCGCCGACGCGGCCAGCACCGCGATGAACGCGCGCAGGCCGTTGCGCCACGCGAGCACCGGATCGCGGTGGAACGCGTAGCGCACCCGCGAAGGCGGCAGCTCGGGCCGGTCGAGCAGCGCCTGGCTCGCCCACGCGCGATCGAATCCGCCGAGCAGCGCCGCCAGCCGGTCGAGCGTGAGCAGGCGCGACGTGTCCGGCGCAGCCGGCGCGGCCGCCTCGGCGCGCAGCGCGTCGTTCACGCGTGCGCGCAGTGCGGCCATCTCCGGCGCCGCGTCGCCTGCCGCGGCGATACCGTCGAGCACACGCGCGACCTCGTCGACCAGTGGGTCCGGCGCGTCATGCGCGCGCGCCGCATGCTCGCGGATCGCCTGCGCGGCCGCCTGCGCCGTCAGCACGCCGAGCGCCGCCGCGCGCAAATGGCCGATCGCGCGACGCACCGACGGTGCGCCGGCCGCCGCATATTCCGCCGCGGTGTCGAGGTCGAGTGCGTCCGCGAACAGCCGGTGGACGGCCGCGCCATTCGGCTCGCGGCGCAGCGCGCCCGCGCCGAGCGCCACCGCGCGCTCGAGATAGCGCGCGAGCCGCGTCCGGACTTCGTCCAGCGGCGCGCCCGGCGCGAATACCGTTTCGAACAGCGCCCCGCACAGGATGCCGACCACCACGTATAGAAATCGCGCGACCGCGATATCGAACGCGTGCAGCGGCGCCGATACCGCATCCATCGCGATGATCGCGGCCGTATAGCCGGCGAGCACCGCCGCATACGCGCGGAAATTCCGCTGGAACGTCGCGACGCCCGCGCACAGGCCGATCCACGCGGCGAGCGCCGGCAGGAACAGCTCGGGCGTCTGCGCGAACGCGCCGGTCAACGCGAGCGCGACGGCCGCACCGATCGCGGTGCCGAGAATCCGGTACTGACTCTTCGACAGCCCCATCCCGCGGCTGCCCTGCGCGACGATCCACACCGTCGACGCGGCCCATTTCGGATCGTCGAGATTCATCCGGAATGCGATATAGAGCGCGAGCAGCGACGCAGCCGTATTGCGCAGCGCGAATGCAAGCGCGCCGGGCGGCAGCGTCGGCCGCGCGTCGCGCAGCGCGGCCCGGACGGCCGCGAGCGGCGGCATGCTGGGGAAGGCGAATTTCATCCGGCGAGCATACGATCGCGCGCCGGCCGCCACTAAGCGGCGGCGGCGGGATGCGTTATTGCGCCGGGCGGGATAATCGGCTCGACCTGCAGCGATCCGGCCCGTGACGGTAAGATGCGCGCAGGCCGAACATTGAAACGAATCGCATGGACCTCGAGAGCATCCGGATATTCCTGCGCGTGGTGGAGCGCGGCAGCTTCACCGGCGCCGCCACACAACTCGACATGCCGCTCAGCCGCGTGAGCCGCAAGATCAGGCAGCTCGAGGACGACCTCGGCGTCCAGCTGCTGTACCGCACGACGCGCCGCGTGTCCGTCACCGAAGCCGGGCGCGACTATTACGAACGCTGCCTGCGCGCCGAGGAAATCCTGCTCGACGCGGACCGCCAGGTGCGCGCGCTGCGCACGGAGCCCGAAGGCACGCTACGCGTGCTGGTGCCTTACGCGATCGGCCTGTTCGAACTGGAACCGGCGCTCGCCGAGTTTCGCCGGCGCTATCCGCTGGTCCAGCTCGTGCTGATCTACGACAACAGCGCGCTCGATCTCGTCGAACACGGCTTCGACGTCGCGCTGCGCACCGGCGTGCTGACGGATTCCGGCTACGTCGCCCGCTCGCTCGGCTGGTCGCACGCGAAGTTCGCGGCCAGCCCGCACTATCTCGACCGCGCCGGCCGGCCGCATACGCCGCAGGATCTCGCCGATCACGACATCCTGTTCGTCGGCCGCGACGTGCCCGGCCTGACGCTGCGCCTGACCAACGCGGCCGGCGACGTGGCCGACGTGCCGGTGCGGCCCGTGCTGATCTCGAACGAATCGGTCACGGTGCTGCGCCAGGCCGCGAGCGGCGGCGGCATCGCGCTGATTTCGACCCACTTCACCACGCGGCGGATCGAGAACAACGAACTCGAAATCGTGCTGCCCGACTGGCATCGCACCGACGACGTCGAACTGCACGCGCTGTACCCGAAGCGCGCGACGCTCGACAGCAAGGTGCGCGCGTTCGTCGAATTCCTGACGGAAGTCTTCACTGCGTGGCGGACGGCGGCGTAGCCGCGCCGTCACCCCATCGCACGACCGGCAATCGATGCACGTCCGCCGCATTATTGCGGCGCAGGAAAGGAATTAATGAGCACGCGGGCGTTGATCGCCGTTCGCCGCATCGTTAGCCTGTGCCGATGAAAAACGACCACAAACGCCACGGCAGCCACCTGAGCGCTGCCCGCCGACGCGTCACGCGCGTCGCGCCTTCCTGACCGGCCTGCCTGCTTGCCGAAGCCGTCACGGCTTCGCCGATCCGATCCCACGCCTGACCCGCACGCCGCGCGCGAGCGGCGTCCGCTTGCCGGGCCGCGCGCACGTCGCGCGTGTCCGCACGCGCGTGCGCCGTCGGCGCATGCGCCCCGCGGGCCACCTTTCATCACGCAGGAACACCATGTCATCTCCGTCACCCCAGGCGCCGCTGTCGGGCAGCAAGCTCGCGATCGGCACGATCGCGGTATCCCTCGCGATGTTCATGAACGTGCTCGATTCATCGATCGCGAACGTCGCGATCCCGACGATCTCGGGCGACCTCGGCGTGTCGGTCGACGAAGGCACGTGGGTGATCACGATCTTCGCGGCCGCGAACGCCGTGTCGATTCCGCTGACGGGCTGGCTCACGCAGCGCTTCGGCCAGGTGCGCCTGTTCGTCACGTCGATCCTGCTGTTCGTGTTCGCATCGTGGCTGTGCGGAATCGCGCCGAACCTGCCGACGCTGCTCGCCGCGCGGATCCTGCAAGGGGCGGTGGCAGGACCGCTCGCGCCGCTGTCGCAGGCGCTGCTGCTCGGCGCGTGGCCGCGGCAGAAGTCGTCGACGGCGCTCGCGCTGTGGTCGATGACGGCGCTCGTCGGCCCGATCGCGGGGCCGTCGCTCGGCGGCTGGATCACGTACGACTACAACTGGTCGTGGATCTTCTACATCAACATTCCGGTCGGCTTCTTCGCGGCGGCCGTCACGTGGTTCGTGTTCCGCGATCGCGAGTCGGCCACGCGCCGCCTGCCGATCGACACGGTCGGCCTGCTGTTGCTCGTGCTGTGGGTCGCGTCGCTGCAGATCATGCTCGACAAGGGCAAGGATCTCGACTGGTTCAACTCGCCCGTGATCGTCGCGCTGGGCATCGTCGCGCTGATCGGCTTCGCGTTCTTCCTCATCTGGGAGCTGAACGAAGCCAACCCGATCGTCGACCTGCGGCTCTTCACGCAACGCAACTTCGCGGGCGGCACGATCGCGATCTCCGTCGCGTACGGGATGTTCTTCGGCACGCTCGTGCTGCTGCCGCAATGGATGCAGGGCTATCTCGGCTACCGCGCGGTCGATTCGGGGCTCGCCACCGCGCCGCTCGGCGTGTTCGCGATCCTGCTCACGCCGCTCATGGGGCGCCTGCTGCCGCGCACCGATCCGCGTTATATCGCGACGACGGCGTTCGTCGGCTTCGCGGTCGTGTTCATGATGCGCACGACGTTCTACACCGACGTGTCGCGCTGGGATCTCGTGCTGCCGACGCTGCTGCAAGGCATTCCGATGGCGATGTTCTTCGTGCCGCTGACGTCGATCATCCTGTCCGGGCTGCCGCCGGACAAGATTCCGGCCGCGGCGGGCCTGTCGAATTTCGGCCGCACGTTCTGCGGCGCGGTGGGCACGTCGCTGATCAGCAATGCGTGGAACGACCGCACGATCCTGCATCACGTGCGGCTCACCGAACAGGCGAGCGTCACCAATCCGGTCTTCACGCAACAGCTCGACACGTCCCGTTCGCTGCTGCACCTGAGCCCCGATTCGGCGCTCGCGTTCTTCAATGCGTCGGTCGATTCGCAGGCGGCCGTGATGGGATTGAACGACATCTTCTACGTGTCGGCGATCATCTTCGTCGCGATCATCCCGCTGATCTGGATCACGAAACCGGTGCGCTCGGGCGGCGGCGATGCCGATGCGGCGGCGGCCGGCGCGCATTAATCCGCATGCGCGGCAGCAGCGCGACGACCGGGCGATCCGCCGCTCACGGCGACAACGGGAGCAAACGCGCGTCCGACAGCGGGCGCCGGTTGTATCGAATCGTTTCAACGCGCCGACGGCGTCGAATGCTGCGGGTATACTCCGTCGTCAGCCGCCTGCCGTGTCGTCGTCCGTCAAAAACGACCCGATTCCGGGCGGTTTCGTCGCGAAGCTTCGCGTTTCGCTCCCCCGCGCCCCAGCCTCGATACGAGACACCCGACGACCGACCATGAAACGATTCCTGCTGCTCCTTCCCGCCGCCCTGCTCGCCGCCTGCGGGTCCGCGCCCTCGTCCGAGTCGGCCGCCTCGGGCGCCGCGCCGATGATCTACGTGTCGTCGCAACGTCCGGCCTACGCGGTCGCGAACTGCCTCGACAGCCGCCTGTCGGGCACGGAGCAATCGCAGCACAACGGCGTGACCGACATCGCCGTCGGCTCGAATTCGTACTTCGTCACGCTGACGCCGTCGGGCAACGGCTCGGTGATCAAGGTCGTGCGCGGCTCGGGCAACGAACCGGCCGAGGAAGCGATGCGCTTCGCGGTCGCGCGCTGCGCGATCTGACATCCTTCGGCGCCGGGCGCCTGCCCGGCCCACCTGCCTGCCGCTGCGCGCCACCTGGCGCGCCTGCCGAATATTTTCATCCGAACGGCCGTCGATGAGAGAATCGCTCCACGATTCCCTTTCAACGGAGCCCGCATGAAGCACCTGCTGTCCCGGCTGTTCGTCAGCGCCGCGCTCGTCGCGCTTGTTCCGGCGCTGCCGGCGCAGGCTGCCACGCCGCCCGGCATCTTCGTCGTCGCCACGCAACTCGGCGAATTCACGACCCTCGACCCGAGCGGGATCTACGAGCTGGTGCCGTCCGAATACGTCGCGAACACCTACGAACGGCTGGTCCGCGTCGACCTGAAGGACCCGACGCGCTTCGACGGACAGATCGCGCAATCGTGGACGGTCGGCGCCGACGGCGTGACCTACACGTTCAAGCTGCGCCCGGGCCTGACGTTCCATTCCGGCAACCCGGTCACCGCCGACGACGTCGCATGGTCGCTGCAGCGCACCATCCTGCTCGACAAGGGGCCGGCCGGCGTGCTCGCCGATCTCGGCCTCACGAAGGCGAACGTCACGCAGAAGGTGCGCGTGGTCGATCCGCAAACGGTCGTGCTCGAAACCGACCGCAAGTACGCGCCGAGCTTCGTGCTCAACGTGCTGAGCGCGTGCCCGGCGTCGGTCTTCGACAAGAAGCTGCTGCTGTCGCACCAGCAAGGCAACGATTTCGGCAGCGGCTGGCTGCGCACCAACGACGCGGGCTCGGGCCCGTACCAGCTCGTCAAGTGGACGCCCAACGAGAGCATCGTGCTGCAGCGCTTCGACAAATACCGCACGCCGTACCCGATGAAGCGCGTGGTGCTGCGCCATGTGCCCGAAGCGTCAGCCCAACGGCTGCTGCTGGAGAACGGCGATGCCGATGCCGCGCGCAACCTGAGCCCCGACAGCCTCGCCGCGCTGTCGAAGGCCGGCAAGATCAAGATCGCGTCGTGGCCGGTGTCGGCGCTGCTGTACCTGAGCCTGAACACGAAGAACCCGAACCTCGCGAAGCCAGAGGTGCAGCAGGCGATGAAGTGGCTCGTCGATTACGACGGCATCCAGCGCAACATCGTCAGCACGACCTACAAGGTGCATCAGACCTTCCTGCCCGAAGGCTTCCTCGGCGCGTCGAACGCGCGGCCGTACAAGCAGGACGTCGCGAAGGCGAAGGCGCTGCTCGCGAAGGCCGGCTTGCCGAACGGTTTCGACGTGACGATGGACATGCCGAACGACTATCCGTACATCGAGATCGCGCAGGCGCTGCAGGCGAATTTCGCGCAGGGCGGCATCCGCGTGAAGCTGATCCCGGGCGACGCGAAGCAGGCGATCGGCAAGTACCGCGCGCGCCAGCACGACATCTTCGTCGGCGAATGGTCGCCCGACTACATGGACCCGAACAGCAACGCGCGCGGTTTCGCATGGAATCCGGACAACTCGGACCAGTCGCCGACCAAGATGCTCGCGTGGCGCAACGGCTGGGACATTCCGCAACTGACGAAGGACACCGAGGCCGCGCTCGTCGAGCCGTCGCCCGCGAAGCGCGCGCAGCGTTACGAAGCGCTGCAGAAGGCCGTGCTCGCGAACTCGCCGTTCATCATCATGTTCGAGAAGGTCGTGCAGGTCGCCACGCGCCCCGGCGTGACCGGGCCGGAAATCGGGCCGATCAACGACCTCGTGTCATACCGCACGCTCGCGAAGTAATCGCGGCCGCCCGCGCGCGTGGCCACGCCGCCGCGCGGGCAATCCGCCGCGAGCCGCCGTGCCGGCGCCGGGCGCCTATGCGCTGCCGATCGGCCGCTTCATCGAGGCCGCCGCGTATTGCGCGCGCCATCCGCAGATCCGCAAGCGCGTGCTGTCCGACGCGGGCATCCGGTTCTGCGCGCCGCTGTTCGACCTGTCTCGCGGATCGGCGACGACCGGCTCCACGTGTGCGCCGACCCGCTGTCCTGCACGTTTGTCGTCACGCTGCGCGCGACGAGCCTCGGCGGCCGCAGTGCAACGCGATCCGGCGGCGGCGCGAAGCGCCGGACACGCGGCAGCAAGCTGCCGGCCGGTGCCCGTTCAATTGAATGCCGCCCATACCAGGTACGCGTTCAGCCCGACGATCACGACCGTCGCCGCGCCGGCGACGATCCGCAGCGGCATCCGCATCGCGTAAGCGCCCATCACGTCCGTGCGTGCCGACAGCATCAGCAGCGCGATCATCGGCATCGGCAGCACGAAGCTCAGCACGACCTGGCTGACCACCATCGCGCGCGTGACGTCGCAGCCGAGCGCGACCACCACGAACGCGGGCGCGATCGTCACCGCGCGCCGCACCCAGATCGACATGCGGCGGCGGATGAAGCCCTGCATCACGACCTGCCCCGCCATCGTGCCGACCACCGAGCTCGACACGCCGGAGGTCAGCAGCGCGACAAGAAACAGCGCGCCGGCCGCCGGCCCGAGCACGGGAATCAGCGTGTGATAGGCGTCGCCGATGTCGGTCATGCCGGGTGCGGCCGCGTGAAACGCCGACGACGCCATCATCACCATCGCGAGATTCACGAAGCCGGCGAGCCCCAGCGCGATCACGACTTCGCGGTTGGAGAACCGCACGAGCCGGCGCCGCTCTCCGTCGTCGCGCGGCGCGGTGCGATCCTGCGTGAGGCCCGAATGCAGATACAGCGTGTGCGGCATGATCGTCGCGCCGATGATGCCCACCGCGATCGTCAGCGCCGCATGATCCGGAATCTGCGGGACCACCAGATGGAACGCGGCGGCATGCCAGTCCTGCGGCGCGATCAGCAGTTCGCCGAGATAGCACGCGCCGATCACGCCGACCAGCGCCGCGATCGCCGCTTCCAGCGGCCGGAAGCCGCGTTTTTCGAGCGCGAGGATCGCGCAGGTCACGAACGCGGTCGCGATCATCCCCGCGAACAGCGACAGGTGGCACAACAACCCGAACGCGAGTGCGCCGCCGAGGAATTCGGCGAGATCGGTCGCCATCGCGGCGATCTCCGACGCGATCCACATGCCCCACACGACCGGCGCGGGAAAGCGGTCGCGGCACAGCTCGGCGAGATTGCGGCCGGTCACGATGCCGAGCTTCGCCGACATCGCCTGGAACAGCATCGCGATCGCGTTCGCGGCCAGCACGACCCACAGCAGCCGGTAGCCGTACGCGGCGCCGGCCTGGATGTTGGTCGCGAAGTTGCCGGGGTCCATGTAGCCGATCGACGCGATCACGGCCGGGCCGACGAACGGCAGCAGCGCGGCGACGCCGGTGCGGCGCCCTTCCAGCGCGGCGCGCGCCGCGCCGTCGGTATGCTCGATGGACCGGCCCGGCAGCGCGAAGCCGCCGGCAGGTTTGCTCGGGACGGGAATCATGGTCAGTATTCCGTTCGAATGAGGAGGACCGATTCGGGGTTCACCCCGCCACGGCCAGCAAGCCGCGTGCCGGCCACGGCAGGACGCCGGCGGCGTTACAGCGGCACGACGTCGGGACGATTGCGCGGAAATTGCGCGATCACGTCCGGCGCGACGTTCAGGTGCGCTTCGACGAGCTTCGGCGGCGTGTGCGCGAGCCAGTCGGACAACGACACCTCCGCATAACGGTCGGTCTTGAAGATCTCGAGGAACACGAGGTCGGTCTGGCCGGTGTTCTGCACGTAGTGACCGAGGCTCTTCTTCACATAGCCGACGTCGCCCGCGCGGAAGTCGGCCGTCTGCGCCTTCGGCCCCGTGTCGAACACGGTCATCCGCGCCTCGCCTTGCAGGTAGTACTGCCATTCGTCCGCGTTCGGGTGCCAGTGCAGCTCGCGCATGCCGCCCGGATGCACGGTGACGAGCGCCGCCGCGACGGTCGTCGACACGTTGAAGTTGGTGCTGTCCGCGATCCGCACCTCGCCGCCGCGCGTCTTCCTGACCGGCTTCATGTCGCCGAGCGAAAAGACGAACGGATGCGGCGGCGCACCGGCCGACGCGGCCGACGCGCGCTGCGCATCCGCCAGCGGGCCCGGTTCGTCGCCCTGGAAGATCCAAAGATTGTCGAGCGGCACGTTCCTGAACGCGTCGGCCGGCACGCCGAAGTTCAGCGCAAGCACGTCGGGCGGTGTATGCGCGATCCAGTCGGTCAACAGCAGCGTGTTGAATTCGGACGCGCGACCGTTATCGAAGGCGAGCAGGAATTCGGCGCCGTCGCTGCCGAGGCCCTGCAGCGAATGCGGCAGGCCGGGCGGGAAATACCAGAGATCGCCGGTCTTGACGTCCTGCACCGACGGCCGCCCGAGTTCGTCGAGCACCGTGATCCGGCAGCGGCCGTCGAGCATGATGGCCCACTCGGCCTGCTGGTGCCAGTGCATCTCGCGAATGCCGCCGCGCGTCAGCCGCATGTTGACGCCGGAAATGGTTTCGGAAATCGCGAAATCGTCCTGCGTCACTTCGCGCGCCCATCCGCCATTCTGAATGCGTTTATGGGCATTATTGAAAGACGCCCAGAATAACGGCATCCCGTTGATATCGGTAGCCGGCGGATCCTGAAAAGACGGGAATTGATTGGCGATGGCCGGATTTTTAGGCCCCGGGTCGGTCAGGCTCTGCCGGTTGCGGGCATTCACCGCGCCTTCCGGCGGGCTGTCCGGGTTACCGAACGAAGCGGCCTTCGCCGTTACCGCAATGCCCGCGGCCGCAATGGCGCCGGCCGTACTCGTCAACATCCTGCGTCGAGAAAGATTCGTCATGATTTCCTCTTCATTTCTGTCATCGAGAGAATTCCCATTACGGAATACCTGCCGTTTTCGAATGATCGAAAATCGAACATCCCGTGACGCAAGTTAAATCCATATTCATCTAAAAATTAAATGAATTATTAACCTGAATTAATGACTGAATGTAATCGACTTTAATTTTGTAATTGTTGCGATGCAGCAGAGGATGAATGTCGGGAAGAAGGGGGCGATATGCGCGCCGGTCGATGGCGGCCCCATGCCATCGACCGGAACGGGAAAATGCGGATGCGCCGGCTTTCACGTGCCCGGACCGGCCGGGCCGGGACCGGGTCACGCCCGCGGCATGTCGGCAAGTCGTTGCGCGGCGAAGCGCAATCCGCCGAGAATGCGTTCGGCGATCCTCGCCGGAAAGCCGGCCGGCAGCGCCGCGCCGACCGATTCGATCACGTGCGGCGTCGACGCCATGAGTCGTTCGACGATCGGCGTAGCGATGTCGCCAAGCAGGCAATACTCCGCCATCGCAGTGAAGTGGCGGCGCGTGATGTCGCGCATCGCATAGTGCTTGCGCTTGCCGTGCACGGCCATCGCGAGCTTCGCCTTGTGCCACGACCACTGGTTCGCGCCATCCCCCTCGACCGGCCAGATCGACATCACGTCGTAGAGCGGCGTCAGACGGAAGCGGCCGCCCGGCAGCAGGCGCAGGCTGAAGTTCTTCGCATGCCCGTCCGGTGCGGCGAGCATCCAGAACACCACCAACGCGGTGAACAGCGTGTCGAGGTCGGCCTGCGCCGTTTCCGACCGGCGGAGGATGCCGGCCAGATCGGGCACGCCGGGGCCGCCCTGCGCTTCGTATTTCAGATGCGGCGGCACGCCGAGCGCCTGGCAGAAATCCTCTTGCGGCAAGCGCAACAGCCATCCGCCGTCACGATGCAGCGCGCGATCGAAGCGCGCGACCGACAACACCTTGTGTTCGCCGAAACGGAGGATGTCGGCCTGCGCCGTCGGCAAGCCGAACGCGCGCAGAATCGCGAGGCACAGCCACTCGTTTTCGACGGATGTCGTCAGATCCGCACGCTTGTTGCCGACCAGCCCGAGCGGCAACTTGAGGATATGCGTGGTCGGCGTCGCGCCATGCGGACGCATCCACCGCCCGTCGTGAAACAGCAGCGCGGTCTTTTCCTGCGCGCCGGCCAGCGACAGGCGGAAATCGTCATCGTCCTGCGCGCCGCCCGCCGCCCCGCTCGCCTGATCGAGTACGCGTGCCACGTCGTCGTCGGACAACGGCGTACCGTCGATCCGGTCATGGCCGGCCGGGGTTTCATCCTCGCCGAGCAACTGCACCGCGCCGATGCAGTCCCGGCCGAGCGCCGCGAGCAGATCGAACGGCTCGGTCGTCGCCGTGCCGAACCGGGACGCAAGCCGACGCCGAATCGCGTCACTGTCGGGCAGCAGATTGTCGAAGTAGTGATTGACGCGCTCGCCGCGCAACGGCGCAGGGCCGATGCCGAACGGCAGCGACAGCGACAGCGGGCGGCCGGCATCCGACTGTTTCCAGCCGGCGTCGTAGTGCAGTTCCATGTCGCCGCGCGCGGGAATCCGCCAGATTCCGACCCGCACGCCATTGGCCCAGATCGATAGCGCGCGGCTGTGCGATTTGCGCCCCATCGATTACCACTCGACGTTGGCAGCGTCGCGCCCGTCCTTCGTGCGGATGCTGAGCTCGAGACCGTATAGCGCGGTCAATTCGAGCAACTGCTTGAGCGACAGGCTTTCGGTGCGGATCGTTTCCAGCGACGACAGGCGCGATTGGCCGACGCCGATGCGTGCCGCCGCCTCGGCTTGCGTCAGCCCCTTGGCCTGACGCGCTGACGACAGGATCTCGCCCAGTTGAGCAGGGGTATTGACGATGAGATTCACGGCGGGGGCCCTCTATGCGATTCATGCAGTATATCTCTGACAGGCATAAACGCAAATTATCTCTGTTAGAGATAAACGCAAAATATTCGTGTCAGAAATATTTTTCACGTCGGGCGTTGCGCCCCGCCGTTGCACGCACGCCCATCCCCCTATCACCCACCGCAAACCCATAGTTTTTATTCGCTGGCGCGCGTGATTTTGGCTTTGTCAGATAGATGACATCGAATCATCAAATGACAACGATCTAACAGCCTGATGACCTGCGCATTCGCCCACACCGTCGAATCCCGCTTCGCCGACCTGACGCCGACCGCGAAACGCATCGCCAGCTACATGCTTGCGAACCTCGATCGGCTCGGCCTCGAAACCGCCGACCAGATCGCGCAGCAGACCGGCACCAGCGGCATTTCGGTCGGGCGTTTCCTGCGCAGCGTCGGTTACCGGAATCTCGACGATCTGAAACGCGAACTGCGCGGCGGCAGCGATCGTCCATGGATGATCACCGACCGCCTCGACGAGTACCGCCGCGCCACCACCTCGCCCACGACCGCCACCGCCGACGCGCGCGACGGCGATCGCAGCGGCGGCACGCTCGCCGCCTCGCTCGAGCGCGAACTCGACGCAATCCGCCATGTGTACCGGCTTGCCGAAGAACCGGTGTTCGCGCAGGTGGCCGACCGGATCGCGCATGCCGATGCCGTCTTCATCCTCGGGATCCAGTCGACGCGCGGCATCAGCAACGCGTTCAGCAGCTACCTCGAATACCTGCGCCCGCGCGTGTTCTATTCCGACGGCCAGTCGGGCTCGTACGTCGATTCGCTGAATTCCGAGTTCGAACGGCCGTACTGCATCGTCACCGACACGCGCGCCTATTCGCGCAGCGCACGTCGCTATTGCCAGGCCGCCGCCGAACGCGGCCAGCCGTTCGCGCTCGTCACCGATCTGTATTGCCCGTGGGCGCGCGAGTGGCCGGCCGACCTATTGCAGGTGAAGACCGACGTCGGCCAGTTCTGGGATTCGCTCGCGCCGCTCACCTGCCTGTTCAACCTGCTGATCACCGCCGTGGTCGACCGCCTCGGTCCCGCGATCGACCGGCGCGTCGCGCGCAACCGCGAATTGCAGCACACGTTCGACCAATTCGAATCCTGAGCGAACCGGACCGCCGATGAACCGTCACCGTCTCGTCGAAATCACGCCCGCCACGCATCGCGTCGAGATCGATCTCGTCTACGCGACCGAGCGCAACCTGACCGGCAAGCCGATCTACCGCACCGCGCACTGTCTGCTGCTCGAGCCGGCCGAAGCCGCGCTGCGCCGCGCCGTGGACATCGCCGCGCAGGCCGGCTTCACGCTGCGCCTCTACGACGCATACCGGCCGCCGCAGGCGCAGCAGGTGCTGTGGGATTTCCTGCCCGACCCGAACTTCGTCGCCGATCTCGGCCGCGGGTCGAACCACAGCCGCGGCACCGCGCTCGACCTGACGCTCGTCGGCGCGAACGGCGAGCCGCTCGACATGGGCACGGGCTTCGACGAGATGGTCGCCGCGTCGAGCCACTTCCACGCGGGGCTGCCGGAGCCGGTGCAACGCAACCGGCTGCTGCTGCTCGGCATGATGCACGCGGCCGGATTCACCCACATCGACAGCGAGTGGTGGCACTACGAGCTGCCGGGTTCGCACGCGCTGCCGCCGATCGACAACGCGGCGAGCGGCCCGTGGCGCCTGATGTGACGACGCCGCACGCCCTCTTTTTCATGCACGTTCACGTTCAACGACTCAAACGACAGATGGAGAAGTGCCCATGAAATTCCCGACCTCCCGGCTCGTCGCGGCGCTGGCCGCCGCGTCCCTGCTCGCCGCCGTGCCGCTTTCCGCCGCCCGCGCGGAAACGCCGAAGGACATGTTCGTGATGGCCACGCTGCTCGACGAATTCACGACGCTCGATCCGGGCGAGATCTACGAACTGGTGCCGGAGGAATACGTCGCGAACACGTACGACCGGCTCGTGCGCGTCGACCTGCGCGATCCGTCGAAATTCAACGGCGACGTCGCGCAATCGTGGACCGTGAGCCCCGACGGGCTGACCTATACGTTCAAGCTGCGCCCGGGCCTCAAGTTCCACTCGGGCAACCCGCTGACGGCCGACGACGTCGCATGGTCGATCCAGCGCACGGTGCTGCTCGACAAGGGCCCGGCCGCGGTGCTGACCGGCATCGGGCTCACGAAAGCCAACGTCGCGGCGAACGTGAAGAAGCTCGACGACCAGACGGTGTCGATCACGACCGACCACAAATACGCGCCGACCTTCGTGCTGAACGTGCTCGGCTCGTGGCCCGCGTCGGTGCTCGACAAGAAGCTGCTGCTGTCGCACCAGCAGGGCAACGACTTCGGCAACGCGTGGCTGAAGACCAACGAGGCCGGCTCCGGCGGCTACAAGCTCGTCAAGTGGTCGCCCAGCGACAGCCTCGTGCTGCAGCGCTTCGACGGCTACCGGCTGCCGCTCGCGATGAAGCGCATCGTGCTGCGCCACGTGCCCGAAGCCGCGAGCCAGCGCCTGCTGCTGGAAAACGGCGACGTCGACGCGGCGCGCGACCTGAGCCCCGACGATCTCGCGGCGGTCGTGAAATCCGGCAAGGCGAAGGTGTCGGTCTCGCCGCAGGCGACGCTGCTGTATCTCGGCCTGAATACGAAGAACCCGACGCTCGCGAAGCCCGACGTGCAGGAAGCGCTGAAGTGGCTGGTCGACTATTCGGGCATCCAGTCCAACGTCGTGAAGACGACCTACAAGGTGCACCAGACTTTCCTGCCCGAAGGTTTCCTCGGCACGCTGAATGCGAACCCGTACAAGCTCGACGTCGCGAAGGCGAAGGCGCTGCTCGCGAAGGCCGGCGTGCCGAACGGCTTCTCGGTGACGATGGACGTGCGCAACGACTATCCGTACACGGAGATCGCGCAGGCGGTGCAGGCGAATTTCGCGCAGGCGGGCGTCAAGGTGCAGTTGATCCCCGGCGACAACAAGCAGACGCTCGCGAAATACCGCGCACGCCAGCACGACATCTACATCGGCGAATGGTCGGCCGACTACATCGACCCGCACAGCAATGCGCAGGGTTTCGCATGGAATCCGGACAACACCGACAAGTCGAGCTATAAAATGCTGGCCTGGCGCAACAGCTGGGACATTCCGCAACTGACGAAGGAAACCGACGCCGCGCTCGCGGAGCCGACCGCCGCGCAACGCGCGCAGCGGTACCAGGCGATGCAGAAGGAGATGCTCGCGCGCTCGCCGTTCGTGATCATGTTCGAGAAAGTCGCGCAGGTCGCGACGCGGCCCGGCGTGAGCGGGCTCGAAGTCGGGCCGATCAACGATCTCGTGTCGTACCGTAACCTGAAGAAGCAATAAGATTCGCCGCATGTCGACCCCCGCCTCCTCCCTCGAAGCGCTGCGCACGCTGCCCGCGCGGCGCCCGGCCGTCCGCTGGGCGCTGCGCGTGCTGCGCTGGGCGCTCACGCTCGCCGTCACGTTCGCGGGGCTGCTCGCGCTGACGTTCGTGATCGGCCGCAAGGTGCCGATCGATCCCGTGCTCGCGATCCTCGGCGATCGCGCGTCCGCCGAAGCCTACGCGGCCGAGCGCATCGCGCTCGGCCTCGACAAGCCGCTCGTCACGCAGTTCCTGATCTACGCGCGCGACGTGCTGCATGGCAATCTCGGCATGTCGCTGCTGACCGCGAACCCGGTGCTCGACGACATCAAGCGCGTGTTTCCGGCCACGCTCGAACTCGCGACGATCGCGACGTTGATCGGCATCGCGATCGGCGTGCCGCTCGGCGTCGCGGCCGCCGTGAAGCACAACCGGCCGATCGATCACATCGCACGCTTCGTCGGGCTGATCGGCAATTCGGTGCCGGTGTTCTGGCTCGGGCTGATGGGGCTGCTGCTGTTCTATGCGCGGCTGCACTGGGTCGGCGGCCCGGGCCGGCTCGATCCCGTGTACGACGGGATGGTCGACCCGCGCACGGGCAGCCTGCTGATCGACGCGGCGCTCGCCGGCGAGTGGGACGTGTTCCGCAACGCGGTGTCGCACATCGCGCTGCCGGCCGCGATCCTCGGCTACTACTCGGTCGCCTACCTGAGCCGGATGACGCGCTCGTTCATGCTCGACCAGTTGAGCCAGGAATACATCGTCACCGCGCGCGCGAAGGGCTTGTCCGAGCGCCGCGTGATCTGGCGGCATGCGTTCGGCAACATCGCGGTGCCGCTGCTTACCGTGATCGCGCTCACGTACAGCAACCTGCTCGAAGGCTCGGTACTGACCGAGATCGTGTTCGCGTGGCCGGGGCTCGGCTCGTACCTGACCGGCGCGCTGCTGAACGCCGACATGAACGCGGTGCTCGGCGCGACGCTCGTGATCGGCGCGATGTTCATCACCGTCAACCTGCTGACCGACGCGCTGTACCGCGTGTTCGATCCGCGTGCGCGCTGAGGGCCGGTTCGATATGACCGCTTCCATCCTGCGTCCTGTTCCACCCATGTCGAAGGCCACCCGACCATGAACGCCGAGCGTCTCACCCTGCGCGCGTGGCTGCTTTCCGATGCGCCCGCGTCGCGCTCGCAGGCCGCGTTCGGCCTCGCGTACCGCCGCTGGCGCCGGTTCGCCACGAATCCGCTCAACCTGTTCGGGCTCGCGATCCTGGTCGCGCTGATCGTCGTCGCGATCGTCGGCCCGCTGATCATGCCGCACGATCCGCTGCGCCAGGTGCTGCCCGACCGGCTGCTGCCGCCCGGCTCGCCGTCGCACTGGTTCGGCACCGACCAGCTCGGCCGCGACATCCTTTCGCGGCTGATCGCCGGATCGCGCCTGACGCTCGGCATCGCGCTGCTCGTCGTCGTGATCGTCGTGCCGATCGGCCTGCTGATCGGCACGACGGCCGGCTATTGCGGCGGCTTCGTCGACAGCGTGCTGATGCGCATCACCGACATCGCGCTCGCGTTCCCGAAGATCGTGCTCGCGCTCGCGTTCGCGGCCGCGCTCGGGCCCGGCGTGATCAACGCGGTCGTCGCGATCTCGATCACCGCGTGGCCGGCGTATGCGCGGCTCGCCCGCGCGGAGACGATCCGCATCGCGCAGGCCGACTACATCCATGCGGCGCGGCTGCAGGGCGCGTCGGGCCCGCGCATCCTGCTGCGCTACATCATGCCGCTGTGCATGTCGTCGGTGATCGTGCGCGCGACGCTCGACATGGCCGGCATCATCCTGACCGTCGCGGGCCTCGGCTTTCTCGGCCTCGGCGCGCAGCCGCCGAGCCCGGAATGGGGCTTCATGGTCGCGTCGGGCCGCAACGTGCTGCTCGACGCATGGTGGGTCGCGACGCTGCCCGGCATCGCGATCCTGCTCGTCAGCCTCGCGTTCAACCTGCTCGGCGACGGGCTGCGCGACGTCTTCGATCCGCGTCATGGAGCGTGACATGTCATTGAATTCCGCCCACGCCGCCGCACCGCTCTGCGAGATCGACGGCCTGAAGATCGGCTTTCGCGGGCACGACGGCGTCGTCACCGACGCGGTGCGCGACCTGTCGCTGACGCTCGCGCCGGGCGAACGACTCGGCATCGTCGGCGAGTCGGGCTCCGGCAAGTCGCTGACGGGCCGCGCGCTGCTCGGCCTGCTGCCCGACGCCGCGCGCTGGTCGGCCCGCACGATGCGCTTCGCGGGCCACGACCTGCTCGCGATGTCGCCGCGCGAGCGCCGGCGCCTGTGCGGCAGCCAGATGGGAATGATCCTGCAGGACCCGAAATATTCGCTGAACCCGGTGATGACGGTCGCGAAGCAGATGGGCGAAGCGTTCCGGCGGCACGAGCCGGGCTTGCGCGGCCGCGCGCTGCGCGAGCGGATCGTCGAGGCACTCGCGGCCGTGCAGATCCGCGATCCGGCGCGCGTCGCCGACGCGTATCCGCACGAGCTGTCGGGCGGCATGGGCCAGCGCGTGATGATCGCGATGATGGTGTCGACCGGCCCGCGCCTCCTGATCGCCGACGAGCCGACGTCCGCGCTCGACGTCGCGGTATCGATGCAGGTGCTCGCGGTGCTCGACGCGATGATCGCGCGGCACGACACGGGCCTGATGTTCATCAGCCACGACCTGCCGCTCGTGATGTCGTTCTGCGACCGCGTCGCGGTGATGTATGCCGGCCGCGTGGTCGAAACCTGCGCCGCGCGCGACCTGCGCGACGCGACGCATCCCTATACGCGCGGGCTGCTGGCGGCGAATCCGCCGCTCGCGAATCCGCCCGACGAACTGCCGGTGCTACGGCGCGATCCGGCGTGGCTCGACGCGGCGGCGCCGGCCGTCGCGCGCGCCGATCGACAGGAGGCCTCGCGATGATCGACGTCGATCGCGTCTCGATTCGTTTCCCGACCCGCACGGGTCACGTCGACGCCGTGCGAGACGCGAGCTTCGCGGTGCGCGACGGCGAAGTGTTCGGGCTCGTCGGCGAATCAGGCTCCGGCAAATCGACGCTGCTGCGTGCGCTGACGGGCCTCGTGCCGCTCGCGGGCGGCAGTCTGTCGATCGACGGCCGCCCGGTGGGCGGCACGCCCGAACGCGCGTTCCGCCGGCACGTGCAGATGGTGTTCCAGGATCCGTACGCATCGCTGCATCCGCGCTTCACGGTCGACCAGACGCTGCGCGAGCCGCTGTCGATCCATGCGATCGGCGACGCCGACGCGCGGATCGCCCGCGCGCTTGCCGAAGTCGGGCTGGGGCCCGCGTTTCGCTTCCGCTATCCGCACCAGTTGTCGGGCGGCCAGCGGCAGCGCGTGGCGATCGCGCGGGCGCTGATCGTCGAGCCGCGCGTGCTGCTGCTCGACGAGCCGACGTCCGCGCTCGACGTGTCGGTGCAGGCCGAGATCCTGAACCTGCTGCGCCGCCTGCATCGCGAACGCAACCTGACGATGATCCTCGTCAGCCACAACCTCGCGGTGATCGGCTTCCTGTGCCAGCGCGTCGCGGTGATGCAGCACGGCGAGATCGTCGAGCAACTGCGGATCGAGGACGTACGGGCCGGGCAGGTCGCACGCGACTACACGCGCACGCTGCTGAACGCGACCGAAGGGTATCGCCGGCTCGACCCGGCAATCGACGCGCCCACGGCCTGACACGCGCCGCCCCGATCCCGCGACCGTTGCATGCCATGCCGCGTCCGCAACGCGGCATGTCGGCCGCCACGCCCCTCCGCCGGCCGGCCGTTCCCGCTTCAATTCGCTTCGAATAACGCATGACCGCCCACGAACGGCGGATAGCGCGAATATCGGGCGGCGCGACCACGAAATCGGTACCCCGACCGATTTCGATAACGGGGCACATACGCGCCGCCCTGCCTGCCCCCTCCCTTCCCTCTGACCGCCCCTGCGGCAGTCAACCAAAAACTTCGTACGCGTACTAGATAAATGGATTATCGATTCGTACGAGTCGCATTACAAAATCATTACGAAGTCCGCATAATTTGACCCGAAACGCGCCATTCTGAAATTTAAATTCAATTCGCGCTTTCGAACGTCGAACTTTATTTGGGACTTCAACCATGAAAAACATCAAGCACAGCGCCATCCCGCTTCTCCTCGTCGCAGCCGGCGCAGCCTTTTCGTCCACGGCCCACGCGGCGGACGGCACGGTCAGCTTCGTCGGCAAGGTCATTGCATCGACCTGCAGCGTCGATGGCGGATCGGATCTCACCGTCCCGCTGCCGCCGGTCAGCACCACCGCGCTCACCGACGTCGGCTCCGTCGCCGGTCGCAGCGCATTCTCGCTGGCGCTCAAGGGCTGCACGGTCGGCGGCGAAAATCCGGTGAAGGTCGGCGTGATCTTCGAAAACGGCGCGAACGTCGATCAGTCGAGCGGCCGCCTGACGATCGACACGGGCGCCAAGGCCGCGACAGGCGTCCAGATTAACGTGCTGGACGATCAACAGAAGCTGATCCCCATCGGCGCTCAAACCTCTGCGAGCACTCAAATCGCCGATATCGACGCCGAAGGCAACGCGAAGCTGAACTACTTCGCCGAGTACTACGCGTCCGGCGCCGTGAAGGCCGGCGACGTCAACTCGCGCGTCGAGTACTCGCTGATCTATCAGTAAGAACGCACGCGTGGAGGTCGCCGCCCCGGCGATCTCCACCCCGTCACGCCGCGCGGCACGGAACTGCCGTTTCCGTCCGCTTCCGTCCAACGATCCGACTCTCCACGCCCATGAAACTGTTGAAGCTCCTCCGTACGCTGACCCTGGCCGTCACCGCATTCGCGTCGCAAGCCGACGCAAGCGTCGTGATCGCCGGCACGCGCGTGATCTTCCCGTCCAGCGAGCGCGAGGTCACGATCCAGCTCACGAACGACAGCAAGCGTCCGGCGTTGGTGCAGGCGTGGCTCGACGACGGCGACAGCAGCGCGTTGCCCGAGCACATCGACGTGCCGTTCACGTTGACGCCGTCGATCTTCCGGATGGAAGCCGGCAATGGCCAGACGCTGCGTCTCGTGCACACCGGCGAACCGCTGCCAGCCGACCGGGAATCGCTGTTCTGGCTGAACGTGCTCGAAGTGCCGCCGAAAGCGTCGGCGGAAGAAAACCGGAACCGCATCCAGCTTGCGTTCCGCTCCCGCATCAAGATCATGTATCGCCCCGCCGGGCTGGCCGGCAGCGCCGACGATGCGCCCAGCCAGCTCGACTGGCGCGTGGTGCGCGCCGATGGCGGCTACGCGCTCGAGGCCCGCAACCCGACGCCGTTCGTCGTCAATTTCGGCAACGTGCTGCTGAATGCCGCGGGCCGCAAGCATGACGCCGGCATGGGCTATGTGCTGCCCCGAAGCACGCAACGATTCCCGATCAAGCATCTCGCCGACGCGCCCGCCGCGGGTGCAACGGTCGAGTTCGGCAGCATCGACGACTGGGGCCGGTCGACCGACATCAGGCGTCCGGTCGGCATCGCTCCGTAACGCGGCAGAAGCCGGCCGCGCGCACCGCGGGTGCGGCCGCCCGCTTCCCTTCCTTTCGTCCGCCGCCCTTTCCGCCGTCTCGACCGGACGGCCCGGACCCGGAATCCCCTGACTCGACATTCGTCACGCAGCAACGCGCACGCCCACGCGACTGCGCCGGCGAAACGCATCCGTTCGATCCGAAACCATCTGGAGTACTGCTCATGACCTCGACTCGACTGCCATGCCATCGGGCGGCCGACCTGCCACGCGTCAAGCCGATCCATCTGCTGGTGATGGCCTGCGTCGGCGCGTGGTCGAGCGACGGCCGTGCGACGACGCAAGCCGCCGCCGCAAGCACGTTCGCGCAAGTCGAGTTCGACGGCGCCTTCCTGCAGAACCGCCTGGGCAAGCATTTCGACGTGTCGCGCTTCGCGCAGCGCAACGTGACGGCGCCCGGCACGTATACCGTGGATCTCCATGTCGGCCCCGACTGGATCGGCCGCTACGACGTGCGCTTCGCGGCCGCGCCCGAGTCGGGCGACGCGCGGCCATGCTTCGACCGCACGCTGTTCGAGCGCGTCGGTATCGATTTCACCAAGCTCGCGCCGGATGTCATCGCGCAGCTTGCGAGCCCCGACGCCTGCCTGCGCGTCGAGCAAGCGGTGCCGGAAGTCAGCGCGACGTTCGACTTCGCGCGGCAAACGCTGCGGCTCTCGATTCCGCAGGCGTCGCTCGCGCGCAAGGCGCGCGGCTACGTGAACCCCGATCAATGGACCGCCGGCGAAACCGTCGGCCTGCTCGGCTACAACTTCAACCTCTACACGTCGAAGGCCAGCGGCCATACCGCGCAGACGCAGGGCTACCTCGGCCTGAACGGCGGCGTGAATCTCGGCGCCTGGCGCTTTCGGCACGAAGGTTCGTATTCGTGGTCGTCGCGCGGCCAGAGCCGTTACCAGGGCATCGCGACCTATCTGCAGCGCGACCTGCCGTCGCTGTCGTCGCAACTCGTCGTCGGCGAAAGCTACACGTCGGGCGAACTGTTCGATTCGACGCAGTTCCGCGGCGTGCGCCTGTCGACGGACGACCGGATGCTGCCCGATTCGCTGCGCGGCTACGCGCCCGTGGTGCGCGGCATCGCGAACAGCAATGCCAAGGTCACGATCCGCCAGAACGACGTGACGATCTACGAGACGACGGTCGCGCCCGGCAATTTCGAGATCGACGACCTGTACCCGACCGGGTATGGCGGCGACCTGCAGGTGTCGGTCGCCGAGGCCGACGGCTCCGTGCACTCGTTCTCCGTGCCTTACGCCGCCGTGCCGATGTCGCTGCGGCCGGGCATCGGCCGCTACAGCTTCGTCGCGGGCACGCTGCGCAATCCGTACGGATCGAGCCAGCCGCTGTTCACGCAGGCCACGTACCAGCGCGGCCTGACGAACCTGCTGACGGCCTATGGCGGCGTCACGCTCGCCGGCGGTTATGCGTCCGCGATGCTGGGCAGCGCCCTCAATACGTCGTTCGGCGCATTCGGCGCGGACGTGACGCATGCGATGACCTCGATTCCCGGCGCGAAGCGCTACAGCGGTTCGAGTGTGCGCGTCAGCTATGCGAAGTCCATCGATACGACCGGCACCGACATCGCGCTGGCCGCCTATCGTTATTCGACCGACGGCTATTTCGGCCTCAACGACGCGATGCAGGCGCGCGATGCCGTCCGGGACGGACGCCCGGCCAGTTCGGTCTGGCGTCAGCGCCATCGCGCATCGCTTGCTCTCACGCAGCGCCTCGGCGCGACCGGCGGACGCATCAACGCCACGGCTTCGACCGTCAACTACTGGAACCGCTCCGGCTCGGACGTCAACTATTCGATCGGCTACACGAACCAGTTCCGCAACGTGTCGTATAGCCTGACGGCCACACGGCAGCGCAATGCCGGCGGCGACATGGGCACGCTCTATTACGCGAGCGTCACGATCCCGCTCGGCCACGCGAGCCCGACGACCGTCTCGGGCAACGTGTCGCGCGACACGCTCGGCCGCACCCGGCTGCAGTCGACGCTGTCCGGCTCGCTCGGCGACGATCACGCGCTGTCGTACAGCGTCAGCGCGAACCACGCGTCCGGGTCGGGCTCGGCCACGGACGGCAGCGCAAACGTCACGTACCGCGCGCGCATGGCCGAAATCAATGCAAGCGCGGGCGCGAGCACCGACTTCCAGCAGGGTTCGCTCGGCGTGCGCGGCGCGCTCGTCGCGCACCGCGGCGGCATCACGTTCTCGCAGCCGGTGTCCGAGACGTTCGCGATCGTCGAGGCGCCCGGCGCGGCCGGCGCGCGCATCACGAACGCGGCAGGCGTCAAAGTCGACGGCAACGGCTTCGCGGTCGTCCCGTACCTGACGCCCTACAGCCTCAACACGGTCGCGCTCGATCCGAAGGGAATCTCGATGGACGTCGAGCTGAAGGAAACCAGCCGACAGATCGCGCCGCGCGCCGGCGCGGTGCCGCTGATCCGGTTCGCGACCGACACTGGCCGCGCGGCGCTCATTCAGGCGCCGCAGGCCGACGGCACGCCGTTGCCGTTCGGCGCCACCGTGCAGGACGAAACCGGCAAGGAAATCGGCGTCGTCGCCCAGGCGAGCAAGATCTTCGCGCGCGGGCTCGGCGACAGCGGCACGCTCACCGTTCGATGGGGCGCCGACCGCCGCTCGTTCTGCCGGATCGCATACGCGCTCCCCGTCGTCGACCGTCGCGGGCACGCGTCGGGCATACAGACCGTCAAGAGCGTCTGCCGCGCCGATTCGACGACCGCCGCACAATAAGGAACCCAGATGACCCACTTCTCTTCATCGTCCACATCGATCCGCGCAGCGCGCCGCCCACGCATGGCGCACTCGAGTGAAGTTCGGGGCGGCGTTGCCCGACGCGCGTCGCGCGTCGCCGCGATTGCATCGACGTTGCTGCTCGCATGCGCGGCGTTCGCGACCGACGCGGCCGCAGCCGGCCTCTATGCGTTCGGGCAGGCCACGGTTTCGAGCCCGGCCAACGCGGCGCCCGGGGTCGTCGTCGCGCGTCATTACTTCACGCCGCAGGACGTATGCGGCGCGAGCACTTGCCAGATCACGAGCATCAGGATGTATCCGAAAGGCGGCGTGATGACGTCCGACGGCCCCGACCTGGAAACCAACGTGTCCGGCCTGTCCACGCGCATGCTCGTCGACGGCAACGTGGCTGTGTCGTCGACGAAGACGACGCTGCGTAACACGCTCGAAGTCATGCTGTTTCGCGACAGCCGCCAGCCTCAGGACGGCTCGCTCAATTCAGGCATGATCAGCGCCTATTACACGATCTATTACAAATCCGGTCTCCTGGGCGGATCGACTCCCGTCTTCCTCGCGGCGAAGGTCAGCTTCATCAACGGAACCTGCTCGGTTCACGACCAGACCGTCACGCTGCCGCCCGTGCAGCGCCGCGACTTCAACGGCGTGGGCTCCACCGCCGGCGCGACCGAGTTCCAGGTGCGGTTGAACAACTGCCCGGCCGGCTACAACCGGATCGGATACCAACTGGCGCCGCTCGACGACGTCGTCGCCGGGATACCGGGTGGCATGCAGCTGCGTCCGGATGCGACTGCGGCCGGCATCGGCATCCATATCGCCGATGCGACGACCGGTCAGCCGCTGACGCTGCGAAAATCGCACACGGTGACCGGCTACAACGCGGCCACCGGCGGATCGCCGTCGATTCCGCTCAGGGCGTCCTATCTGCAAACAGGCGGGAAGATCGGTGGCGGTTCCGTGCATGCCGCGGCGCAGGTGCTGCTCGACTACCAATGAACGATATGTGTGCGCGGCAGCGCCGACATCCGTGCGACACCGCGGCGTGCGATACTCGGCACGCCGCGCGCGGGTTCGCCGCTACCGGGAACCCTGGTGCGCCGCGCGGGTCCATGACGTTTCGTCAACCACTCAACAGCAACCGGGAGGCATCCATGCTGCAATTCATCGAAACCCTGGTGGTCGGGCTCATCGTCGGCCTCCTCGCCCGCGCACTGAAGCCCGGCGACGACAAGATGGGCATCGTGATGACCGTCGTGCTCGGCGTCGTCGGTTCGCTGGTCGCCGGCTACGTCGGCCGCGCCGCCGGCTGGTATGCACCGGGCCAGGGCGCCGGCTGGATCGCGTCGATCATCGGCGCGATCGTGCTGCTCGTCGTCGTGGGTGCGATCCGCAAGCGCGCGGGCTGAACACCGCATACCGCGCTCCGACGCAAACGGCCGCTCGTCCCGCACGAGCGGCCGTTTTCTTTTGGCGAATCGTCATCCTCAGGATTGTCGATTCGTTGAGTCCTCAACGATTTACCCGCAAACGCTGCATCCATTGACGCGCGTCAGCCGAGCGTACGTTATCGGCTATACCCTGACTTGCGGCCGCACAAATTTGAGATAAATTGATTGAAGGAACGCGGCGTCGTTTGCTCGGCGTCGTGATTTCCGGGTTTCTCCCTCAAGAGGTTCGATGAACTTGCCGTTTACGCATACAGCACCGCAGCGTTGACGGACTGCCATTCGAGCGGCCTCGCTGCGACGCGCTTCCTCTCTGGAGCCTGTCATGAAGCATCGTTCGTTTGCCGCCTCGCTCGCGCTGGCTGCCTCGCTTCTGGCCTCGTCCTCGTCCTTTGCCGCCGGCGCGTCCGGCATCATCCACTTCACCGGCATGATCGTCGAGCCGCCGTGCTCGTTCGCGCTCGACACGGCCGACGCCGCGCATGCGCACGTGCGCCCCGACTGCCCGCGCCCGGCGAGCGGACAAGTCGCGTTCGTCGACGCGGCCAGCCTGCGCACGATCAAGACCACGGCCTTTACGCAGGCCTCGCGCGCAATCGTTTTACCTGTCCGTCCGGGCAACGCGAACGCGCCGATGATCGCGGTCGTCACCTATCAGTAGCACTCGCTGCGGGGAAACGTCGCGCGTCAGTCGCGATGGCGCGCGATCCAGTCGCTGAACGCGCGGATCTTCTGCTGGCTGCCGAGGTTCTCGGGATAGACGAAGAAGTAGCGCGCGCCCGTTTCGAGCACGATGTCGAACGGCCGTTCGAGCCGGCGCGCGCTGACGTCGTCGTCGACGAGCGTCACGTCGCCGATCGCGACGCCGAAGCCCTGCATCGCCGCGTTCGTCGCGAGATCGAGCGTGTCGAACGTCGGCCCGCGCGCGGGATCGACGCCACGCTCGCCCGCATGGTCGAGCCACGCACGCCAGTCGCGATGGTCGCGCGTGGGATGCAGCAGCGTATGGCGCGCGAGATCGCCGACCGTGCCGAGCGGCGACGCCTGCCGCAGTTCGGGCGCGCAAACGGGTGTCAGCCGCTCGTCGAACAGTGGCAGCGCGACCACGCCCGGCCCCGGCGACGTGCCGTAGACGATCGCCGCGTCGAACGGCTCGCTCGAGAAATCGACGACGTGCTGCCACGCGGTCGTGATCTGCACGTGAAGATCGGGATGTTCGCCCTGGAAGCGCATGATGCGCGGCAGCATCCAGCGCATCACGCAGGTCGGCACCTTCAGCGCGAGATCGGTGCGCTGCCGCGTGAGCTTCATCGAGATGTCCTCGATCCGCGCGAAGCTCTCGTCGACCACCGGCAACAGTTGCTCGCCCTCGGCCGTCAGCGTGAGGCCCTTCGCATGCCGCTTGAACAGCGGAAAACCGTAGTGCGCCTCGAGCGTCTGGATCTGCCGGCTCACCGCGCCCTGCGTGATGCACAGCTGCTCGGCCGCGCGCGTGAAGCTGCGGTGGCGAGCCACCGTCGAGAAGATCTGCAGCGCGTGCAGGGGCGGAAGTCGGCGCATGGCGAACGGGAAACGAAAAACGACGCGGAAGAACCGCGCGCCGACGCCGGCGCGCGCTGATCGACACGATAAGCCAAACGCCGGCTTCGCGCGAGACGCCGAAGGTTCAGGCCGCGGCGGTCAGCGCGCCCGCCGCGATGCGCGCCGCCGATGCGACGACGTCCGCGCGCGCCGCGGCGGCGGCGTCCGGCTGCGTGAACGACACGGCCATCACGATCGGCGCGCGCGACGGCGGCCACAGCACCGCGATGTCGGTCGTCGTGCCGTAGCCGCCGGTGCCGGCCTTGTCGGCCACGCGCCAGCCGGGCGGCACGCCCGCCGCGATGCCGGCCGCGCCGCGTGCGCCGCCGGCCATCCATTCCGTCAGTTGCGCGCGCTGCGGCTCGCGCAGCGTGTCGCCGAGCAGCAGCCGCTGCAGCGTGTCGACCATCGCGACCGGCGTCGACGTGTCGCGCTCGTCGCCGGGGGCGGCCCGGTTCAGTTCGGGTTCCCAGTGATCGAGACGGAAGGTGGTGTCGCCGCTTTCGCGCGCAAACGCCGTGACGGCCTGCGGGCCGCCGAGCACGCCCATCAGCAGGTTGCCCGCGCCCTTGTCGCCCGACTGCAGCATCGCCGCGCACAGCTGCGCAACCGTCATGCCGGTATCGACGTGGCTCTCCGTCACCGGCGAGCCGGACACGATTTCATAGCGGCGGTACAGGATGCGGCGCGGCAGCAGCGACGCGTCGAGCGAGCCGCGCGCGAGCATCGCGGCGGCGGCCATGACCGCATACGTGCCGCACAGCGGGAAGCGCTCGCGCGCATGGTGCGCGATGCGCACGCCGTTCGACGTATCGAGCGCGGCGACGCCGAGCCGTCCGTTCGACGCTTTTTCGAGTGCGGCGAGTTCGGCTTGCGCGGTATGGGCGCGCCCCTGGTCGGCGACCGGCGCGGAAGTACACGCGGCAACGAACGGCGCGGCAACGGCGGCAAGCAACAGCGAGCGGCGTGTCGGAGAGTGTTCCATGAATGAGGTCTGTTCTGTCGGAAACGGTGGCGCGAAGCGACGCGGCCGCGCATCGACGACGCACGACCGTTCACGCCGACGGCCGGCCCGCGACGGCATTCGCCGCGCATCCCCGAAAGACGCCCGTCGCCCCCGCGCGGTGGCGGGATTCGCATGAACACCTAGCGTAGCAGCGACCGCCGTCGCGTTCCAGCGAAACGACCCGACTTCACCCTTGCGACGAAGGCAGGTACGGCATCGGATTCACCGGCTTGCCGTCGCGCCGCACCTCGAACAGCAGCGCGACGCGCGAGTTGTCGAGGTCGCCCATCTCGGCGATCGCATCGCCCTGATGCACGATGTCGCCCGTCTTCACGAGCAGCTTGCGGTTGTGCGCATAGGCGGTCAGGAAATCCGCGTTGTGCTGGACGATGATCAGGCTGCCGTAATCGTTCAGGCCGGTGCCCGCGTACATCACGCGGCCGTCGGCCGCGGCGCGGACCGGGTCGCCCGGCCGGCCGGCGATCTGGATGCCGCGGTTCTGCCCGGGCCGGAACCCTTCGACGATCTTGCCGCTTGCGGGCCACTTGAGCGCGACACCGCCCGCATGACGCTTCGTTTCCTTGACGACCTGACGGTCGTTCGCGGTCGACGCGCTGGCCGGCGAAGTGGCCTGCGAAGTTCCCTGCGCGGTGGCCTGATTCCCCGCCGCATCATTGCTCGCGACGGCCTGCGTGCCGGCCGCGCCCGCGGGCGGCAGCGGCTGCTGCTTGACGATGCGCAGCACCTGCCCCATGCGCAGCCTGCCGTTCGCGGCCAGCTTGTTCCAGGTGCGCAAGTCGGTCACGCTGCAATCGTTCGCGGACGCGATGCCCGTCAGCGTGTCGCCGCGTTTCACGACGTACTTGCGCGCGACGAGAATGGGCGCAGGCGGCATCGGCGCGGGCGACGGCGCCGCGGACGGGCTCGAATCGGAGGGTTGGGCCGCCAGCGTGTTGCTCGGCGGAACGGACTGCGTATTTGCACAACCGGCCATGACGAGCACGGCGGCCAGCCCCGACAGCCACGCCGCCTTGCGGTGAATCTCGCGCGTTTTCATGGACGATCCGACTCCGGTTTGACAATCTTTCAAGCATCTCAAAAACGGAACGGCCGACGTGTAACCGGATGCAAACAATGATGACAAACGATCACGGACCGGATGCCGGCCGGCATTCACTACCGGTAGTACGGCCCGATCCGGAAAAACTTGATGGTCTCGACGCGGAAAAACGGAAGAATTTTCGTCACAAAAAACTATGATTGATTCGTTTCGATAGCCTCACACGACGACATTCACCGCAACCATGCGACGAATTCGGCACCCGCCCACGCGATGCCGATACACAGGAACAGCAGATGCAGCGCGATCTTGAACGACACGCCCCATGACGAATCGATCTGCATGACGGGCTCCCCGGTTGATGTGCGTTCATGATCGGCCGCCGATCGCGTCCCGAAAATGCGGAAGCGGCGAACCGGGTCTCAGGCCGCCCCTGAGACCGGCGCCGCGGTTCCTGCTAACTTATCGGCCATTCCCCACCCATCGCTCCGCCCATCATGCGCTTCGACCTGACCGACCTGCGGCTTTTCCTGAACATCTGCGAAGCCGGCACGATCACGGGCGGCGCCGAACGCACGCACATCACGCTGCAGGCGGCGAGCGAACGCATTCGCGGGATGGAGGACGAGCTCGGCGTGCCGCTGCTGCACCGGACCAAGTCGGGCGCGCAGGCCACCGATGCGGGGCGCGCGCTCGAACATCACGCGCGCACCGTGCTGCAGCAGATCGATCACATGCGCGGCGAACTGCAGCAATACGGCCAGGGGCTGCGCGGCCATATCCGGCTGCTGTGCAACACCGCGTCGCTGAGCGAATACCTGCCCGATGCCCTGGCCGATTACCTGCCGCACCATCCGAAGCTGTCGATCAGCGTCGAGGAACGTTCGAGCCAGGAGATCGTGCATGCGATCCGCAACAAGACGGCCGAGGTCGGCATCGTCGCCGATTCGGTCGGGCTCGGCGGGCTCGAACAGAAACCGTTCCGCGAAGACTGGCTGATCGTCGTCGTGCCGGCCGCGCATCCGCTCGCGTCGCACGACAAGGTCGCGTTCGACGACATCGCCGGCGAAGACTTCATCGGCCTCACCGACGGCAGCGCGTTGCAGGTGCATCTCGCCGACCAGGCGCGCGCGCTCGGCAGGCGAATCCGCTATCGCGTGCAATTGAAGAGCTTCGACGCGATCTGCCGCGTGATCGCGAGCGGCGTGGGCATCGGCATCGTGTCGCGGCATGCGGCCGAGCGCGCGATGCAGACGATGGACGTGCGGCTCGTCGAGTTGTCCGATCCGTGGAGCCATCGGAAACTGACGCTCTGCGCGCGGTCGTTCGACGCGCTGCCGAAGTACACGCGCGAGTTCGTCGCGTTCCTGTCTGGCGACGCACCGCCGCCGTAACGCGCGCCGCATTCGACTCGCCCCATCGACATACGGAGACGTGACCATGACCGACATCGACCTCGCAACCCGCTATCGCGCGTATATCGACTGCCTGAACCGGCAGGACTGGACGGCGCTCGGCGAACACGTGTCCGACGACGTGATTCACAACGACCGGCCGCTCGGCCTCGCCGGTTACCGCGCGATGCTGGAACAGGACTTCCGCGACATTCCCGACCTGCGCTTCGACATCCGGCTGCTCGTGTGCGAACCGCCGCGTGTCGCATGCCGCCTTCGCTTCGCGTGTTCGCCGAAAGGGACGTTCATGGGGCTCGCCGTCGACGGCCGCAAGGTCACGTTCGCCGAGAACGTGTTCTACGAGTTTCACGACGGCAAGATCCGGCAGGTGTGGTCGGTGATCGACAAGGCGGCGATCGAGAAGCAGCTTTGAACGTCGTCGAAGCGGCGGGTCGGCGCATGTGGCTGCGGGCAGCCTTGAGCGGCTCTCTGCGTCTGGATTCTTATGGATAACGTTTTCTCTCTTCATGCATCGAGAACCCGTTTCCCTGGCATGCTCCCGCTGGCCGCTTCACAGCTTCTCTGTCGCGCGATGACACGCGGTCATCAAGATAAAATTCCCGCTACTTACGTGTAATTTCGACTCCCCCTCCCTCACACCCATTCGGGTTTCTACCGCCGTCTCCGACGTGAAAGTTCATTGACATCACGCCGCTCGATGCCTAAATTTGGAAAACGTTTTCCAATGCGCGAGCGAGATGTCCGTCATGGCCCGCGCAGGGGGAACGCTTGCCTGCTCGATGTGCGAGGCAGGCCGTCCGCCTCAGGGATCAGGGTTTGCAGGGCGGGCGCCAGGTACGGCACCGAGCGCGGTATCGGCGATACGTGACCGTGCTTCACCACTATTCAAAACTGGAGACACCATGCATCCGCGCAGCAGATTCGCGCTCGGCGCCGCGCTCAGCGCCCTTTCCGTCGTGCTCGTGAGCGCGTGCGGCGGCAACGACGTGACGGACACACCGTCGTCGTCCCCTCCGTCCACCCCGCCCGCGCTCGCATCGAACTCGCTGCAGGCCCTCGTCTATGGCGCGCCCGACACCAGCGTGCCCGCCGGCACGAACGTCCCGGTCACGATGATGGGCCAGATGCGCGCGCTGTTCGACCTGATCCGGAAATCGCCCGATTTCACGCAGGTCGTGATGGATCTCGGCGACGGCACGCCCGTCCACGTGCTCGACACGAATACCGGCGACAAATTCCTTCCCGGCAAGCTCGCGCTCGGGCTGTCATACATCCTGATCGACATGAAGGCGAAGAACGACCCGCAATACGCGAGCTACCTCGCGACGTACCAGACGATCACGACCGCGATGATGGCGCAGTCGGGCGGCACCTACGCGTATGCGAACACGTCGTGGGGCGAGTACTACTACCTCGTCGCGCTGAACAACCTGAAGGCGCGCGGGATGCTCAACGAAGTCTTCAGCGACGCGATGCTCGCGACGCTGCAGCAGCGGCTCACGTTCTGCGACATGTTCGGCCCCGATGCGAGCGGCAAGACCACGACGTGCCCGGCCGCCGGCACGCCGATCGACATCGCGTCGCTCAACACCGCGCAAAACTACTATGCGGTGTCCTACGGCATTGCCGGGCTGCGCCAGAAGCTCGGCTGGAGCAGCCCGTCGTTCGCATCGAAGACCGATCCGGCGGTCGCGGCGATGAGCGCACGCGACGCGCTGCTGTACACGCTGACGAACCACATCCGCAACGACTCGTCGGGCGGGTTCTCCGACGAAGCGTCGAACACGCACACGACCTACTACGACCAGGCGCGCTTCGACCGCTACAGCACGCTGCTGATCGGCGAAGTGGTCGAGCGCACGTTCGAGATGGGCAACGAAGCGAATCTCACGCCGGAGTTGAAGGGCTATCTGCGCAAGTCGGTCGACCTGATCCTGCCGCAACTGAACGCCGACGGCCAGGGTTTCGACTACGGCCGCTCGATCGGCCCGTACGGCGATTCCGCGTTCATGGAGGTGCTGACGGCCGCGGCCAATGCCGGCGTGTTGACCGATCGCGAGAAACAGGTTGCGTATGCATTCATCTACCAGGCCGCGCGTCGTTTCGACACGTACTGGTACGACCCGTCGCTGCCGACGCCGTCGGTGAACATGTGGGTCAAGGGCCGCGGCACCGACACGTATCGCGGCAAGCCGCGCGTGATGGGCGAGAACTTCAGCCTGCTGCACCAGTACCTGTACGTGAACGCGTGGTGGAACAAGCTCGGCTTCGGCGGCCAGGCGCCGATGGCCGATGCGGACTACCGCGCGTGGCTCGACGCGCTGCCGCGCTACACGCTCACCTGGTACAACCAGCCGGGCGACGCCGCGCATCCGTACAGCGCCGCGTTGCTCACCGTGCGCGACGGCCGGCGCGTGATCAACCTGAACCTCAGCCAGGCGCCCGACTACGACTCGTACACGCCGTATTACCCGGTGCCGTTCTCCGACAAGCTGATCTACGGCACGACCGACCTCGGCTATGCGCTGCTGCTCCCGCAGGTGACGTACAACGCGAAAACCTACATTCCCGTCACGTACTACAGGAACCTGAACGTGCAGCAGAGCAACGGCCAGGTGATCGTGTCGTTCGATACGACGAAGTTCCGGCTCGCGTCGAAGAACGCCGCGTACACGACGGATCTCGACCTGCAGGTGCACACGGTGCTGACGTTCGCGCACGGCGCGATTTCGCGCAGCGATACGCTGAGTTCGGGCACGCTCGCGGGCAACCTCGCGGTCGAGACGGACTTCACGTCGTTCGCGGATTTCTCGTCGACGCAGGCCAATGGCGACGGCGTGTCGGTGACGTACGCGAACAGCGCCGCGACCGGTTATACGGCATCCGGGTTCGACAACTGCGCGCTGTCCGCCTTCGACACGGCGAACGGCGCGACGAATCCGTTGTCGACGACGCCGATCGGGCAGTTGCATTCGAACTTCGCGTGCACGACGAAACCGTTCGCGCTCGGCGCAGGCGCGACGCGTACCGTCGGGTGGACGCTGAGGTACGCCGATCCGGCGTAAGCGGCACGACCGCCACCCCGTGACCGTTCCCGAAGCCGGCTGCCGAAACCGGCTTCGGGATCATTCAGCGCCGGGGCGCACGCTCACCACCACCGCGATCCCGCCATATACGCGCCGAGCGCGATCAGCCCGACGAAGAAGCAACGCTTGAACATCTTCTCGCTCATCACGCGCCGCGCATATTGCCCGCCGGCCATCCCTGCGAGCGCCGGCACCAGCGCGAGCGCCGACACGCCGAGATCGACCGTCTGCAGTGCGCCCGTCACGCGCAACTGCAGGCCGAGCACGATCGTCGATGCGGTAAACGACAGCCCGAGCGCCTGGATCAGATCGTCCTTCGACAGCCGCAGCGCCTGCAGATAGGGCACGGCCGGTACGACGAACACGCCGGTCGCGGCCGTCACGACGCCTGTCAGGTAGCCGACCACGGCCGACAGCCATGTTTCATGGCGGCCCGGTGCGGGCAGCCGCGCCGCCGCCAGCCCCCACAGCCCGTAAAGCACCAGCACGATGCCGAGCGCCGTGTGCGTCCACGTACTGCCGGCTGCAAGCGCCGGCAACCCGCCCGTCAGCGTGCCGACGGTCAGGCCGACGAGCAGCGGCCACAGCCGGCGCAGCAGCGCGCCGAACGACGGACCGAGCCACAACTGCCACACGTTGGTGATGAACGACGGCACGAGCAGCAGGCTCGCCGCGGCCGACGGCGGCATCGCGAGCGTCAGCAGCCCCATCGCGATCGTCGGCAATCCAAGCCCGATCATCCCCTTGACCGCGCCGGCCAGCAGGAAAACCAGCACGATGATCGTCAGCGTATGAATTGGCATGGCAGGCATCCCGTCCGTTGAGTACGGCGCCGATGGTGCCTGCCCGCCACGCCGCCCGCCATCTGGCTTTGCCTGAGGCTGGCTCGGGGCCGCCGGACGGGCTTTCAGGACCGTCGATCCCCACGCGTCACCCCCGGCCTTGCTCGCTGTCGAGGTGCGCCATCTGCGCGGCCGGATAGCGCTCGCCGGCAGTCGCCCCGGCGGGAACCGCCGCTTCGATGCGGGCGAGTTCTTCGACCGTTAGTTGCAATTCGGTCGCCAGCAAACCGTCCCGCAGTTGCGTGCGCTTGCGCGCGCCGACCAGCGGCACGATGTCGGCGCCACGCGACAGCGCCCACGCAATCGCGACCTGCGCCGGATTGCTGCCCTTCTCGTCGGCGATCGTGCGCAGCGCGTCGACGAGCGCGAGGTTGTGCGTGAGGTTCTCGCCCTGGAAGCGCGGGCTCGCCGCGCGGAAATCGCGCTCGCCCTGCCGCGCCGCCGTCCAGCGCCCGCCGAGCAGCCCGCGCGACAGCACACCGTAGGCCGTCACGCCAATGCCGAGCTCGCGGCACGCGGGCAGGATCTCGGCCTCGATCCCGCGCGACAGCAGCGAGTATTCGATCTGCAGATCGGCGATCGGCGCGACGGCGGCCGCGCGGCGAATCGTGTCCGCGCCGACTTCCGACAGCCCGATATGGCGCACGTAGCCGGCTTTCACGAGATCGGCGATCGCGCCGACCGTCTCTTCGATCGGCACCGCCGGATCGACGCGGGCCGGCCGGTAGATGTCGAGGTAGTCGGTGCCGAGCCGCTTCAGCGAGTACGCGACGAAGTTCCGGATCGCCGCGGGCCGCGCGTCGTAGCCGGCGAACCCGCCGGCCGGATCGCGCAGCGCGCCGAATTTCACGCTGATCAGCACCTGGTCGCGCGCCCGGCCGCGCAGTGCGTCGCGGATCAGCATCTCGTTGTCGCCCATCCCGTAGAAGTCGCCGGTATCGACCAGCGTGATGCCGTGGTCGAGCGCCGCATGCAGCGTCGCGATGCTTTCGCCGCGGTCGGCCGGCCCGTAGAAATCCGACATCCCCATGCAGCCGAGCGCGATCGCCGAAACCTGCGGGCCCGTGCGGCCCAGTTGACGCGTGTCCATGTCCGTTTCCTTCGAATGGTGAGTGGATGAAACGGATTCTGGCCGCACGACGCCGCCCGATAAACGCGAAACGCTCCACCAAACCATTCGACGCTGATTAACAATGGAGCCTGTTCCCGTTCCCGCCAAGGTGTTCGCCCGCATGGACCATCTGCAAGCAATGCGCGTCTTCGCGCGCGTCGCCCATCTCGGCAGCTTCACGAAAGCGGCCGAGCAGCTCCAGTTGCCGCGCCCGACGGTCAGCAATGCCGTCCAGTATCTGGAAAAGCACCTGAAGATCCGCCTGCTGCAACGCACGACGCGGCGCGTCGCGCTGACCGCCGAGGGCGCGACCTACTACGAGCGCTGCGTGCGGTTGCTCGCCGATCTCGACGACGCGGAAACGCTGTTCGAGGATGCCGGCGCGTCGCCGCGCGGCGTGATCCGCATCGACCTGCCCGAACGTTTCGCGCTGAACCAGGTGATTCCGGCGCTACCGGATTTCCATGCGCGCTACCCCGACCTGCGCGTCGCGATCAGCACGACCGACCGCTTCGTCGATCTCGTGGCCGACGGCATCGACTGCGCGGTGCGGGTCGGCGTGCTGTCCGACACGTCGCTCGTCGCGCGGCACGTCGGCGAGATGCCCCAGATCAACTGCGCGTCGCCCGCCTATCTCGCGCGACACGGCACGCCGCGCTCGCCGGACGATCTGCCGGACCACGTCGCGGTCGGCTATTTCTCGAGCCGCACGGGCCGCGAACTGGACTGGGAATATGCGGACATGGATTCGGGCGAGCTGCACACGGTGAAGATGCGCAGCGTCGTGTCGGTCAACAGTTCGCAGGCGTATCTCGCGTGCTGTGTCGCGGGCCTCGGGCTGATCCAGGCGCCGCGCGACGGGCTCGCGCCGCTGCTCGAGGGCGGCTCGCTGGTCGAGGTGCTGCCGGAATGGCAGGCGCCGCCGTTGCCGGTGTCGGTCGTGTTTCCGCACAGCCGGCATCTGGCCCCACGCGTGCGGATCTTCGTCGACTGGCTCGCGGAAACGCTCGGCGGCACGCACCGGGCGGACTGACGGCGGCCGTGCCGGGGCCGTTCGCCCCGGCGCCGGCGCCCGGTCAGAACTTGTGGCGGATCGCGGCGCGCACCGCGAACTGGTTCGACGATGCCGACGGCCCGTCCGTGCCGACGACATAGCCGCCGTCGGCGGCCGTGCCCGTCTTGTCGCCGCCCACCTTCTGCCATGCGCCCTGCAGATACACGTCGGTGCGCTTCGACAGGCTGTAGTCGGCCATCAGGCCGACCGTGTGGTACTTCGGCTTGAACGAGCCGGCCGCGGCATCGTACTTGCCGTCCGTGTACACGTACTGCGCGCCGAGGTAGAAATCGGGCGTGAGCTGGTATTTGCCGTTGATCTCGAAGTTCTGGAACTTCGTCGCGGTCAGCCCGAGGCCGGCGAACGTCGACGCCGGCAGATAGATCGTCGATACCGGGTTCTTCACGTCGGTCTTCGTATAGACGACGCCGACCGTCGCCGGGCCGAACGTGTAGTTGACGCCGCCGCCGAAGATGCGCAGCCGATCGGCGACGAAGTTCGCGTCGTCGGCCGCGATCGCGCCCGCGTTGCCGATGCCCGGGTTGTTCGCCTGCAGGTACGCGGCCGCGACCTGCAGCCCGGCCAGCGAATACTGCGCGCCGAGGCTGTACTGGCGGTTGTTCGAGAAGCCCGTGCTGTTGCTGAAGCTGTACGTGCCGCCGAACGTCAGGCCGTTCCAGTCGGCGCTCGCGTACTTGACCGTGTTGTTGACGCGGAACGAGTTGTCCGTGTTGTCGTTGTCGAACGGGTGCGAGAACAGCGTGCCGCCCCAGTTGCCGTTCGCGGTCAGCGGCGCGAGATAGTCGACGACGGCATCGTACTGGCGGCCGAAGGTCAGCGTGCCGAAGCGCGACTCGGACAACCCGACGAACGCCTGACGGCCGAACATCCGGCCGCCCTGGCCGAGCCGGCCGTTGTTCACGTCGAAACCGTTTTCCAGCGTGAAGACCGCCTTCAGCCCGCCGCCGAGATCCTCGCTGCCCTTCAGGCCCCACCGGCTGCCCTGCGCATAACCGCTCGCGAGCTGGTAATTGGTCTTTCCGACCCCATTGACGTTGACGTTGTTCGTGTAATTGAAGCCTTCGTCGATCACGCCGTACAGCGTCACGCTGGTCTCGGCGAAGGCCGGCGCGGCGAAGGCAGCGAGCGCGGCGGCAAAAATGACGTGCTTCCTCATGACGAATCTCCGGAGCCGGGGGCCGGGCTGGCCGTACGCCCGGCGAATGTTCGATCTGTTGTATGTGTGGCCCGCAGGGCGGACGACGCGGTGTGCGGCCGCGTGAGGACAAAATGGTGTCACGACGCAAACCGTCCGTCCATCGGGTGCGGGTCGTCGCGCGCAAAGCGTTGCGCTCGTCCAACTGCCCCGTTGCGCGGACAGCCTGACGGGGCTTGTCGGCAGCGGCCGGCCGGCCCGCCATCCGCGTAAACCCGGAACGCTTCGCATCGGTGGCACAATGCGCATCCGTCCGCCATTTCTTCACGAAGTCATGCTTCACCCCGATTCATGCGCGGCGCGTGCCGGCCGTGCCCGCGGCCCGCGCCGGAAGGCGCTCCGATGACCGCGCCGGCCCGGGCCGGCCGCTACGCCGAGCTCGATTTCTTCCGCGGCCTCGTGCTGCTCGTCATCGTCGTCGACCACATCGGCGGCAGCATCCTGTCGCGCGTCACGCTGCATGCGTACGCGCTGTGCGACGCGGCCGAGGTGTTCGTGTTCCTCGGCGGCTTCGCCACCGCCATTGCGTACAACTCGCTCGCCGAGCGGCACGACGAGGCCGCCGCGCGCCAGCGTTTCATCCGGCGTGCGTTCGAGATCTACCGTGCGTTCCTCGTGACGGCCGGCCTGATGCTGCTGATCACCGCCGCGCTGAATGCGCTCGCGATCGACGGCCCGAACATGCCGACCAACGATCTCGACGGGCTGCTGCACAAGCCGCTCGCCGCGCTGCGCGACATCCTGCTGTTCCGCCGCCAGCCGTACCTCGCGTCGGTGCTGCCGATGTATGCGTTCTTCGCGTTGCTCGTCCCGCTCGCGCTGCCGCTCGCGCGCACGCAGCCGTGGCTGATGCTCGCGTTCAGCGGATCGCTGTGGTACGCGGCGCCGCACATCGCACGCTTCTTGCCGACCGTCGAAGGCGCGCCGTGGGATTTCAACCCGTTCGCGTGGCAGTTCCTGTTCGTGCTCGGCGTGATCGCGCGCTGCCAGCCTGTCTACCAGACCCTCGCGCCGAAGCCGCAGGGCTGGCTGCTGACGGCCGCGGCGCTCGCGATCGTCGCGGCCGGCGCGTACTACCGGCTGCGCATCGAGCCGTTCCCGACCGATCCGTCGATCAAGCAGAACCTCGGCGCGCTGCGGCTCGTGAACTTCCTCGCGATCGCATGGCTCGCGGCCAAGCTCGTGCACCTCGGCTGGATGAAGAAGGTCGCGCACGCGATGCCGTGGATCGGCACGATCGGCCGGCAGGGGCTGCTGTGCTTCGTCGCGGGCACCGGCATCTCGCTCGCGGTCGATTCGGTGCTCTACCAGGCGACCGAAGGCTATCTCGACGTGCCGCTCGGCCTCGCCGCCGACGCCGTCGCGATCGGGCTGCTGTATCTCGTGGCCAAACTCTACGGGCCGCTCGTCGCGCGGCTGCCGTTCCGCTCGCGGCCATGACGCGCCGCGCCGTCATGCGCCGCTGCTACGATAGCCGGCGCCACTCCCGAAACGATTCGCCATGCGCCGACTCGCCCTTCCGTTCGCCCTCGCCTTGATCGCCGGCGCGATCGCCACCGCCCATGCCACGCCGTCGGCGGCGCCTGCCGCCGCGCCGGCGCTATCGCCCGCGCCGCCGGCCATCCAGACCGCGACGACGCCATCCGCCGCGCAGGAGCCGCCCGTCAATCCGGGCAGCGGCATCGTGCTGCGCACGTTCCGGTCGGCGTCGCTGAAGCGCGACTGGTCGTACACGGTCTACCTGCCGCCCGGCTACAACCCGGAAGGCGCACGCTACCCGGTGATGTACCTGCTGCACGGCAACGCGGGCAACGCGAACGACTGGGTCACGCAGGGCCGGCTGCAGGCCACCGCCGACACGCTGATCGAGCACCGCGACATCCCGCCCGTCGTGATCGTGATGCCGCAAGGCGGCACCGACTGGTACGTCGATCGCAAGGAGAAGATGCAGAGCGCGTTCCTCAACGACCTGCTGCCCGAAGTCGAAGCGCACTTCGCGGTGTCGAACCAGCGCGCGGGCCGCGCGATCGGCGGCGTGTCGATGGGCGGCTTCGGCGCGCTGCGCTTCTCGCTGCTCGAACCGGGGCTGTTCTGCGGCGCGATGCTGCTGAGCCCGGCCATCTACGCGAACGAGCCGCCGCTCAATTCCGCCGCGCGCTACGTCGGCGTGTTCGGCGATCGGCAGTTCGATTCGCGCGTGTGGCACGAGTTGAACTATCCGGCGCTGCTGCGCGGCTATTTCGCGCGCAACTGGCGTGTGCCGATGTTCATCGCAGCCGGCGACGACGACCTGACGATCCAGGCGGAATCGAGCGTGCTGTACACGCACCTGCGCCGCGCGCAGAACCCGGCCGAGCTGCGCATCGTCGACGGCGGGCATACGTGGGACGTCTGGCGCGGGTTGCTCGGGCAGGGGTTGAAGTATGCGCTGGAGTGCGTGAAGTAACGCCCGACGGCCGTTGCGGCGATCGTTCCGGGCTGGCGGGTCGGTAATCGGCCGACCGCCGTCGCTGACCGTCGTGCCCTGCGCGCCGCCCGCCGCTCAAAGCCACGTCCCGCCCTGTCGCTCGCTCGGCTCCGTATCGAGCGCATCGAAATCGTGGATCCAGTCCAGGTGATGCAGCACGCGATCGCGGTCGGCCAGCCGCGCGTTGCGTGCCTGCGCGGCTGGCCCGTCGGGAAGATGCAGCACGTCGGCTGCCGAGATCGACGCATATTGCACCTTGCGCGTCCGGCCGCGGCGCAGCCGCTCGTAGGCTTCCTGCGCTTCGCGCCAATTGCCCGGGCCGGCCTTCGCCAATTGCGCGGCCAACACCACCGCATCCTCGATCGACTGATTCGCGCCCTGCCCGTGATGCGGCACCAGCGCATGCGCGGCATCGCCGATCAACGTCACGCGCCCGCGGCTCCATCGGCCGAGCGGCGGACGGTGAAACAGCCCCCAGCGCTGGCTGATCGGCACGGCCGTGATCATCTGCACCACCGCCGGATGCCAGTTCCGGAACGTACGCAGTTGCTCGCCTTCCTCGGCCGGCATGACCCACTCGCGCGACGGCCACGGTGACGGGTGCCGCTCGACCAGCAGGAAATTCTGGTCGCCGTCATCGCCGATCGGATAGTGCAGCAGATGCCCATGCGGCCCGACCCAGAACTGGATCGTGTCGGGATCGGGCAGCAGGTCCATGCGCGCGGCCGGCACCACGCCGCGAAAACCCGAACAGCCCGAATACAGCGCATCGTCGTAGCCGAGCATCCAGCGTCGTGTGATCGAACGCGCGCCGTCCGCGCCGATCACGAGATCGGCGTCGACCTGCGTGCCGTTGTCGAACGACAGCGTCACGCGATCGGGGTGTTGCGCGAGGTCGACCAGACGATGGCCGAGATGGATGCAGTCGAGGCCGACCGCCGTCGACAGCACGGCCTGCAGATCCGCGCGATGCACGCCCCAGTACGCGCCGCCGAATTGCCGGCGATAGTCGGGGGCGCCGCGATGATGGCCGATCACCGCGCCGCTGCGCCCGTCGCGGTAGACGAGCCCCGGGATGTCCGCGCACACCGCATCGAAAGCCGCGCGCAAGCCCATGCGTTCGTAGAAGCGCGTCGCATTGGCCGACAGCGCGACCGCCGCGCCGACTTCGCGCAATTCAGGCGTCTGCTCGTAGAGTTGCGCGTCGATGCCGTGCTCGCGCAACGCGAGCGCGAGGGTCAAGCCGCCGATGCCGGCGCCGACGATCGCAATCTTCAGGTTCGTCTGCATGATGAAGGTGTCTCCGATGTATGTGAGGTGTGCGGCGGGCTCGGCGCTCGTGCCGAATGCATGCGCCGTATCGGTATTTTCAGGAGTGGACTTTTATCCGGCAATAAAATGAAATGAATCTGCTTCATCACTGAATGCAATGAACCGGGCTACGCGCAACGATGGAACTGAGCGAGATCGATCTCAACCTGCTGCTGCTTTTCCAGCGGCTGATGCAGGAACGGCGCGTATCGAGCGTCGCCGAGCAAATGAACATGAGCCAGCCAGGCGTCAGCAACGCGCTCGCCAAGCTGCGCCGCCGGCTCGGCGATCCGCTGTTCGTGCGCGGGCCCGGCGGCGTCGTGCCGACACCGTTCGCGCTGCGTCTCGCGGAACCCGTGTCGCAGGCGCTCGCGACGCTGCACGCCGCGCTGAACCCCGACACCGGCTTCGATCCGCTGCACGCCACGCGCACGCTGACGATCGGCATGACCGATATCGGCGAAGTCGTGTTCCTGCCCGCGCTGCTCGAACACTTGTCGCATGCGGCGCCGGGCATCGCGCTGAACACCGTGCGCAACACGAGCGTCAATCTCGGCGACGAAATGGCCGACGGCCGCGTCGATCTCGCGATCGGCCTGCTGCCGCAACTGAAGGGCGGGTTCTATCAGCGCCGGCTGTTCGATCAGCGCTATGTATGCCTGTTCCGGCGCGGGCATCCGCTCGAGGGGGCGCCGCTGACGGTCGACGCGTGGCGCGACGCCGAACATCTGGTCGTGGTGTCGGCCGGCACCGGGCACGGGCAAGTGGACGAATGGCTGACGCGTCGCCGCGTGAAGCGCCAGGTGCGGTTGACGGTGCCGCATTTCATGAGCGTGGGCTACATCCTGCAGCGCACCGACCTGATCGCGACGGTGCCCGAGCACCTCGCGTTGCAACTCGCCGCGCCGTTCTCGCTCGGCTGGCGTGCGCTGCCCGTCACGCTGCCCGGCGCGCCGATCCATATGCTGTGGCACACGCGGGTCAATCAGGACGAAGGGAACCGCTGGCTGCGCGATGTGGTGGTCGAGTTGTTTGCGGAAACCGGTGCGCGAACGCGAAAGGCCGCGGCCGGCCGGCGGACATGATCATGGCGATCGCCTGTCACGGAGAACCCCATCGATGAATCCCAGACGCGTGCATGCGCTCTATCTCAAACATCGTCCCGACGTGGAACTGGTCAAATGCGAATGGATTCATCTACTGTCGACCGGCAGCGTCGATCGCGACCTTCTCTGGAAGATGCTGTCGACGATCGGTTCCGCGGACGTCGTCATCCACGTTCGTCGCAAGATCGGCGATTTTCTGCCGATCGAACCCGCCATCGCTTTTATCGGCGAACACATCGGCAAAGGGCAGATGCTCGTTTCCGATCGCGCATTCACGAACTTCGTCGTCGTCGCGCACAACGGCGTGGCGGCGACCTGGCCACAATGCCTGACGCGAAGCCGGATCGATTTGCTGCCGCGCGCGCCAAACGCCACGGCGATATAGTCGACCGATCGCGAGAGCGTGTCGCGCGGCCAATCGCGCTTCGCGGCTCTGCATCAACCGGCCGGTCGTGCATTTCGACTACATTGCCGAAGTGGCGACGGCATCGACCCTCGCCCGCCTCCCCCGCCATTCAACCCGCAGGAAATCACGCCATGTCCGTCTCGAAGAAATTCGCCGCCGTCACGGGTGCCGGCTCCGGCATCGGTCGCTCCACGGCCATCGCACTCGCCCAGGCCGGCTTCACCGTCGCGCTGCTCGGGCGCACTGAGGCGTCGCTGCGCGACACGCAGGACGCCATCCGCGTCGCCGGCAGCGACGCCGAGGTGTTTCCGGTCGACGTCACCGACGAAGCATCGGTCGACCACGCGTTCGCACAGATCGCGCAACGGTTCGGCCGGCTCGATGTCCTGTTCAACAATGCCGGGCGCAACGCCCCGGTCGTGTCCCTCGACGAATACGAACTCGACGTGTGGAACAGCGTCGTCGCAACCAACCTCACCGGCGTATTCCTGTGCGCGCGCGCCGCATGGCGGCTGATGAAAACGCAGACGCCGCAGGGCGGCCGAATCATCAACAACGGCTCGATCTCGGCGCACGCGCCGCGCCCCGATACGATCGCGTACACGGCCACCAAGCACGCGGTGACCGGAATCACGAAGTCGCTGGCGCTGGACGGCCGCCGCTACAACATCGCGTGCGGCCAGATCGACATCGGCAACGCCGCGACGTCGCTCACGGAACGGATGACGCAAGGCGTCCCGCAAGCGGACGGCAGCCTGGCGCCCGAGGCGCGGATGGACGTCGCGCATGTCGCGAATGCGGTCGTCCAGATGGCGAATCTGCCGCTCGATACCAACATCCTCAACATGACGATCATGGCGACGACGATGCCGTTCGTCGGGCGCGGATAGCGCGCGGTGCGACTGGCGCCGGGAGGCAGCATCACGCATTGACTGCTGCCGAATCACCCCGTCGCGCGGCCGCTGCATGCCAGCGCGCTTACGGCACGGATTCGGTGCGGCAGGCCGATCGCCCGCCGCTCGTCCTCGAGCAGTTGCGCCAGCGAAGCGTGCAACCGTTCGAGGCTGCGCGGCGGTAGTGCAAAGCTTGCCCAGCCGAGCCCGCCATGACGCAGTAACAGCACCACGCCTCCTTCCAGCGGATGGCGCTCGGCATACCAGCAGGGATCCATTTCCGTCACGAATGGCTGCCCGTGCGGCGGACGCTCCGGCACCGCCGGCCGCATCGACGCGCGCAGCAAGCTCAAGTACTGGATGACCGCGTCCACGTCTTCCGGATCGAGCACGGCCGCGCCCCGTTCGATCGACATCAGCACCACGAGCTTGCCGTGCTCTTCGATCATCTTGATGCTCAACGGTTGTGCCATGTTTGTCGTCCTTGCCGGAATTACACGATCCAAGTATCGACCTCGGTACACGCGAACCGGCTGAAGATCGGCGATCCGCGCATGAAGCTTTTTTTAGAAAGCGCCGGGAAAGTGCGCGGCTTCATCGGTTACGCGGTCGACCACTGTCGCGTGCCCGACCGCGTCGCCATGCAGCTCGCCGCTGCCTGATTCCGCCGATCACATTGCGCATACGCTGCGTGACGAAGGCCACCGGGTCGACGGCGCGCGGCTGCCGACCGAGTGCCACTTGCTCGCATTCCTGACGCGCAACGCTGGCCGCGTGCTCACGCGCACGACGATCTTCGAGGCCGTGCGGGCTACCGCTTCGGTCGGCGGCTCGCGACCACCTGCCCGGCTGAGCCCGCCCGTTCCTTAAAACTTGTTTCATCTTTTTTGCGACCGGCTGTTAGTGGACGCTCCGCAGAATCCGGTCATCGGTTGCGCATCGGGTCTTTCCCGAGGACGCGCACAGCCGGCTCTTCTTCACGACGATATTGAACGGAGCAGCACCTCATGCTGAAAATTGTCCGGCTCGCGCTCGCCCGGCCCTATACGTTCGTCGTACTGGCGCTGCTGATCCTGATCGCGGGCCCGCTCGCGGCAGTCCGCACGCCCATCGATATCTTTCCGGACATCCGCATTCCGGTGATCAGCGTCGTCTGGAACTACGCGGGCCTGCAGCCGGACGACATGTCCGGACGCGTGATCACGTACTACGAGCGCACGCTCGGCACGACGGTCAACGATGTCCAGCACATCGAGTCGCAATCGTTCCGCGGCTACGGCATCGTGAAGATCTTCTTCCAGCCGACGGTCGATATCCGCACGGCGACCGCGCAGGTCACGTCGATCTCGCAGACCGTGCTCAAGCAGATGCCGCCCGGCACCACGCCGCCGCAGATCCTCAACTACAACGCGTCGACCGTGCCCGTGCTGCAAATCGCACTGACCAGCAACACGCTCGACGAACAGAAGCTGGAGGATTACGCGGTCAACTTCATTCGACCGCAGTTGCTGTCGGTGCCCGGCGTCGCGATTCCGACGCCGTACGGCGGCAAGGCGCGCGAAGTGCAGATCGACCTAGACCCGCAGGCGCTGCAGTCGAAAGGGCTGTCGGCGCAGGACGTCGCGCACGCACTCGCGCAGCAGAATCAGATCATCCCGGCCGGCACGCAGAAGATCGGCCGCTTCGAATACAACATCAAGCTCAACAACAGCCCGCTCTCGCTCGATGCGCTGAACGACCTGCCGATCAAGTCGGTCGACGGCACGACGATCGACATCCGTGACGTCGCGCACGTGCGCGACGGCTACCCGCCGCAAGGCAACATCGTGCGCGTGGACGGCCACCGCGCGGTGCTGATGAGTATCCTGAAGAACGGCTCCGCCTCGACGCTCGACATCATCGCCGGCGTGAAGGCGAAGCTGCCGCTGGTCGAACAGACGCTGCCGCCGGGCCTGACGCTCGTCACGATGGGCGATCAGTCGACCTTCGTGAAGGGCGCCGTGAGCGGCGTGGCGCGCGAAGGCATCCTCGCCGCGGCGCTGACCTCGCTGATGATCCTGCTGTTCCTCGGCTCGTGGCGCTCGACGCTGATCATCGCCGCGTCGATCCCGCTGGCCGTGCTCTCGGCCATCGCGCTGCTCGCGGCCACCGGCGAAACGCTGAACGTGATGACGCTCGGCGGCCTCGCGCTCGCGGTCGGGATCCTGGTCGACGACGCGACGGTGACGATCGAGAACGTGAACTGGCACCTCGAACAGGGCAAGGACACGCGCACCGCGATCGTCGACGGCGCGAAGCAGATCGTGATGCCGGCGCTCGTCTCGCTGCTGTGCATCTGCATCGTGTTCGTGCCGATGCTGATGCTCGACGGCATCTCGCGCTTTCTGTTCGTGCCGATGGCCAAGGCGGTGATCTTCTCGATGGCGTCGTCGTTCGTGCTGTCGCGCACCTTCGTGCCGATGCTCGCGCAATACCTGCTCAAGCCGCACGCATCGGCCGGTCACGCGTCGGGCGAACTTGCCGCGGTGATGGATCCGCACGCTGGCCATGCCGGCGCGCACGACGTCCCGCCAGCGCGCAACCCGCTGGTGCGCTTCCAGCGCGCCTTCGAGCGCCGCTTCGAAGCCGTGCGCGCGTCGTACCGGATCCTGCTGGGCCTCGCGCTCACGCGCCGCAAGCCGTTCGTCGGCGCCTTCCTCGGCATCGTGGCCGCGTCCTTCCTGCTCGCGCCGTGGCTCGGCCGCAATTTCTTCCCGACCATCGATTCCGGCGAGATCGCGCTACACGTGCGTGCGCCGGTCGGCACGCGTGTCGAGGAAACCGCCGCCGAACTCGACCGCATCGAGAACACGATTCGCGGCGTGATTCCGCCCGCGCAGTTGCGCGAAGTGATCGACAACATCGGCTTGCCGAACAGCGGGATCAATCTGACCTACAACAACAGCGGCACGCTCGGGCCGCAGGACGGCGACATCCTGATCTCGCTGTCGCGCGATCACGCGCCGACCGCCGACTACGTGCACACGCTGCGCGAACGCCTGCCGCGCGCCTATCCGGGCACCACGTTCTCGTTCCTGCCCGCCGACATCGTCAGCCAGATCCTCAACTTCGGCGCACCGGCGCCGGTCGACCTGCAGGTGGCCGGCCCGAACCAGCAGGCCAATCTCGCCTATGCGCGCGAGCTGTACCGCAAGCTGCGCCTGATCGCCGGCGTCGCGGATCCGCGCATCCAGCAGGCCGGCACCTATCCGCAGTTCACGGTGACGGTCGACCGCACGCGCGCCGACCAGCTCGGCATCACCGAGCAGGACGTGACGAACTCGGTGGTCGCGACGCTCGCCGGCACCAGCCAGGTCGATCCGACCTACTGGCTCAACCCGCACAACGGCGTGTCCTATCCGATCGTCGCGCAAACGCCGCAGTACAGGATGACCACGCTGTCGGCGCTGCAGAACCTGCCGGTCACCGGCGCGAACGGCCAGTCCCAGTTGCTGGGCGGCCTCGCCACGATCACGCGCGGTGTCGGCAACGCGGTGGTGTCGCACTACGACATCGAGCCGCTGTTCGACATCTATGCGACTACCCAGGGGCGCGACCTCGGCGCGGTCGCGGCCGACATCGACGGCATCGTCAAGGCCACCGCAAAGGATCTGCCCAAGGGCTCGACCGTCACGCTGCGCGGCCAGGTGCAGACCATGAACGGCGCGTTCGCGGGCCTGCTGCTCGGCCTCGTGGGCGCGATCGTGCTGATCTACCTGCTGATCGTCGTGAACTTCCACTCGTGGGCCGACGCGTTCGTTATCGTCTCGGCACTGCCCGCGGCGCTGGCCGGCATCGTCTGGATGCTGTTCACCACGCATACGCCGCTGTCGGTGCCGGCGTTGACCGGCGCGATCCTGTGCATGGGGGTGGCCACAGCCAACTCGATCCTCGTCGTCAGTTTCGCGCGCGAGCGCCTGGCCGACACCGGCAACGCGCTGGCCGCCGCGCTCGAAGCTGGTTTCACGCGGTTCCGCCCGGTGCTGATGACCGCGCTCGCGATGATCATCGGCATGGCGCCGATGGCGCTCGGCCTCGGCGACGGCGGCGAGCAGAACGCGCCGCTCGGCCGCGCGGTAATCGGCGGCCTCGCATGCGCGACGATCGCGACGCTGTTCTTCGTTCCCGTCGTGTTCAGCCTCGTGCATCGGCGCGACGCGCTGAAGCACGACGCTTCCCGCGCCTCTTCCCTTTCCGCGTCCGGAGCTTCCCATGTCCACTGAGATCGATATCAAGTCGCCGAAACGGCTGCCCAACCTCAAGCTCGTCGCCACGCTCACCGCGCTGATCGCGGTCGGCATCGTCGCGACCGGCATCGTCGGCCGCGCGCACGCGAAACAGGACATGACCACCTGGTCCGCCGAACAGGCGGTGCCGACCGTGGCCGCGTACACGCCGTCGGCCGGCGACGCAGGCGCCGCGCTCGTGCTGCCCGGCCACCTGTCCGCGTTCGAGAGCGCACCGATCCACGCGCAGGTGTCGGGCTATCTGCATGCGTGGTACACCGATATCGGCGCGCACGTGAAGTCAGGGCAACTGCTCGGGCTGATCGATACGCCCGAACTCGACCAGCAATTGCTGCAGGCGCGCGCCGACCTGCAAAGTTCGCTCGCCAACGAGAAGCTGGCCGCGTCCACGGCCGCGCGCTGGACCAGGATGCTCGCGCAAGATTCGGTGTCGCAGCAGGAAACCGACGAAAAGACCAGCGACCTCGCGGCCAAGCAGGCGATCGTCGCCGCCAACGAGGCCAACGTGCGGCGCCTCGAGGCACTGGAGGCGTTCAAGCGCATCGTCGCGCCGTTCGACGGCGTCGTCACCGCGCGCAAGACCGACATCGGCCAGTTGATCTCGGCCGGCGGCGGCACCGGCCCGGAGCTGTTTGCCGTGTCCGACGTCCACCGGATGCGCGTCTACGTGAGCGTGCCGCAGAACGAGGCCGCCGCGATCCGCCCCGGCATGACTGCCACGCTGACCGTGCCGGAGCATCCGGGCGAGACCTTCCGGGCGACACTCGCCGACACCGACGATTCGATCGCCGATTCGACCGGCACGCTGCTCGTGCAGTTGATGGTCGACAACCGCGACGGCAAGCTGATCCCCGGCGAATACACCGAAGTGCATTTCGCGCTGCCGGCCGGCAGCACCCACGTGCTGACGATTCCGGCCAGCGCGTTGATCTTCCGGCAGGCCGGCCTGCAGGTCGCCGTGGTCGGCAAGGACAATCGCGCGGTATTCAAGCCCGTGACGATCGCGACCGATCTCGGCACGCACGTGCAGATCGCGACCGGCCTCGCGCCGGACGATCGCGTGATCGACAACCCGCCCGACTCGCTGGCCGACGGCGACCCGGTCAGGCTCGCGGCACCGGCCCCCACCATTGCATCGGCCAAGCACGACACGGAGCGTGCGCATGGCTAAGCGGCTTCGGCTCTGCGCGATGCTCGCCGGCGTCGCGTTCCTCTGCGCGTGCTCGTTCGCGCCCGCCTATCGCGCGCCGCGAACGGCGCTGCCGGCCAGCTTCAAGGAAGCGGGCGGCTGGCAGCCCGCGAAGCCGGCCGACCGCATCGCGCGCGACGGCTGGTGGAAGGCATTCCGCGACCCCGTACTCGACCGGCTCGAAGCCCGGGTGGCCGCGGCCAACCCCGACGTGGCCGCGGCCGTGGCCCGCCACGACGAAGCGGCCGCGCTGTTCGATCAGGCGCGCTCGGGCCTCTTCCCGACCATCGGTCTCGGCGCGCAGCTCTCGAGCAACCGTCAATCGGCCACGCGGCCGCTGCGCGGCTCGAACCAGCCGAACGTCTATGGCGACAACACACTCGACGCCCGCTTCGACTACGACCTCGACTTGTGGGGCAAAGTCCGCAACGAAGTCGCGGCCGGGCGTGCCGACGAACAGGCCAGCGCGGACGATCTCGCGTCGGTGCGGCTGAGTCTGCAAGCCAGCCTCGCCCACGCGTATTTCAGCCTGCGCGGGCTCGACCAGCAGCAACAGTTGCTGGCCGACACGATCGACACGTATCAGCGCGCGCTACGCCTGACGATGAGCCGGCACGCGGGCGGCATCGCGTCCGATCTCGACGTGTCGCGCGCGCAGACGCAGCTCGATTCGGCCCGCGCGTCGGCCGAGGATATACGAGCGAGGCGCGCGCTTGACGAGCATTCGATCGCGACGCTCACGGGCGTGCCGGCGTCGTCGTTCTCGCTGACGCCGGACCTGAACGCGGCGTATCTGCCGACGATCCCGGCCGGCATTCCCGCGACGCTGCTGCAGCGGCGTCCCGACGTCGCAGCCGCCGAGCGGCGCATGGCCGCCGCCAACGCGAAGATCGGCGTGGTGCGCGCGGCGTTCTTCCCCGACATCACGCTCGGGCTGGTCGGCGGCTACCAGAGCTCGGGCCTCGGCCACTGGCTCAGCGCGCCGAACGAGATCTGGTCGATCGGGCCCAGCCTCGCGCTGACGCTGTTCGACGGGGGCCGGCGCCAGGCGCTCACCGACCAGGCGCGCGCGCGGCTGGCCGAAAACGGCGCGAAATACCGCGTGGTGGTGCTCGATGCGTGCCGGCAGGTGGAAGACAACCTCGCACTCGCGCACCACCTCGGCGACGAAGCCGATCGCGAGCAGGAGGCGCTCGACGCGGCCGAACGCACGTTGCAGTTGTCGATGTCGCGCTATCGGGACGGCGTCGTCAGCTATCTCGACGTGGTGACGGCGCAGGCCACCGAACTCGATACCAGGGTCGCGATGCTGGAGCTGGACACGCGCCGGCAACTGGCGGCGGTGGGATTGATCGCCGCGCTGGGTGGCGGGTGGTCGACGGATGAGGCCGCATCCGGTACGCAAGCGCCGGCCGCGACGACGCCCCGTTCAGCGAACTGATTCCCTTGCGACACGGACGAGGCGTGTCGCATTTCGAGGCACCCGTCGCGATGACGGGTGCCGCTTTTTACGTCGGCCCGACTACTCGGAATGCTTCACGACGTGCCGGTTTCATGCCGCCGCGACTGCACACCGATGCATGAATTTCTTTTCACGTTGCGTATGCCGATCCGCTAATGTCCGTGCCTCATGCTTGTCCTCGACCGTGCGCGGCACCGACACGCCGCGCCTCTGCCATCGCAGGGCGCCCGTCATGTTCGTTGCGCGGCCGGAACCGCGCGTTCATGCGTCCGGCAGCGTCACCGGGTAACCGTAGCTGGTCACCTTATCGATCCGGACGTCGGGCAGATCAGCCGTGGTGCGATTGTGCGCCCAATCTGTCCACGCGATGCGACGCGAGATTGCGTTCGGCATCGATCGCACGATCACTATGTTCGGCTTTTGCGTGCGCGAGCGTCACATCGGCGATCGCGAGTCCGGTTCCCTGCACCTTCGCGAACGCCGGCAGCGACGAACACGCGAGCGCGACCAGGCCGGCCATCATGACGGTTGATTTCATTGCGTTACCCCCTGGGCGCACCGCGCGGTGCGCGGCTTCGATTGATCCATCGCTCGACGATACGCCGCTGCGCCTGACCATCCGGGCACACGCGCATGAAGGATTCTTTAACTTTTAGCGCATGCGGCAGCCCGTGCATGACCCGATCCGGGTTTGCATAAAACATGTTTCATCCTCGCGCTGCTGTTTGGATAGCCCGCTGTCCCTAATCTTCGTCTTGCGGCCGACGCAGGCATCCTGCCGTACGGCCTCTATTCAACGCTATCCAGGAGCCGAAGATGAATCACCCCGCCCGCTACCTCGTCTGCGCCGCCATGCTCGCATTGAGCGTCTCCGCGCATGCCGAGACGAAACTTACGCCGGCGCAATGCCATGACTATCCGTTCGTGCACACGAACGGACAGGTCTCCCACCGACAGCTCGTCAACGAACTGAACGAGCTGGAATCCGTCGGCTACGACCCGTCGTCCGGAGACGAGAGCAGCTATCCCGACGATATCGATTCGGCGCAGGCGCGCCTGATGCAGAAGTACCGGCACGATTGTGCCGGGGCGGCCAATACCGTCGCGTCGAGCGGTAACTGAATCGCCCCGGGGAACCCAAGCCGCTCGACGCTAGAGGCGCCGACCGAAGTAGCGCGACTCATCGAAGACTTCCTTGCCGCGGCAAAAAACCGAATGGCGTACCGCACCTGCCGCACGATGAACGCCCGATGCTCACGGCGCGCATACTCACTTTTCGTGCGGAATGCCGTCGATCGGGCACTCCGGCGTGCCGGGCGTTGCGCGCGTGAGCGCTTCGACACGGCGGCGCATCGCGTCGGGATCCGCAACCCAGTCGCGATAGAAGCCGAACGGGCATTCGGCGACGCCATTCGCGCCGTCGCCGGAATGGATCGTGCCGGTATAACCGCGATGCAGCAGCTTGTACAGATGGTTCTGCGACTGCATGTTGCGCCGCGCGTCGCGAATCATGCCGAGCGACAGCTCCGCATACTGCACGCCCATTTCCTCTTCGCCGCATTCGCCGAGTGTGCGCCCGTCGAACCCGACGATCGCCGAATGGCCGAAGTACGAATACACGCCGTCCCAGCCGGTGGCGTTGGCCACGGCCACGTAAGTGTTGTTCATCCACGCCATGGCCTTCGCGACCATCACCTGCTGCTCTTTCGCCGGGTACATATAGCCCTGGCAGCGCACGATCAGCTCCGCGCCATTCATCGCGCAGTCGCGCCAGATCTCCGGATAATTGCCGTCGTCGCAGATGATCAGGCTGATCTTGAGGCCCTTCGGCCCATCCGTCACATAGGTGCGATCGCCCGGATACCAGCCTTCGATCGGTGTCCACGGCATGATCTTGCGATACTTCTGCACGATCTCGCCGCGATTGTCGATCAGCACGAGCGTGTTGTACGGCACCTTGCGCGGATGCGCCTCGTGGCGCTCGCCCGTGATCGAGAACACGCCCCACACGTTGGCCTTGCGGCACGCCGCCGCGAAAATATCCGTCTCCTCGCCGGGAATCGTGGACGCCGTGTCGAACATTTCCTGACGGTCGTACATGATGCCGTGCGTGGAATACTCGGGAAACACCACGAGATCCATGCCCGGCAAACCCTGCTTCATGCCTGCCACCATGTCGGCGATACGGCGCGCGTTGTCGAGCACCTCCGCCTTCGTGTGCAGACGCGGCATCTTGTAGTTGACCACCGCGACGCCCACGCAGTCGCGGCTACTCGAAATATCACCATGTCGCATGACGCTTCCTCCTTGAACTCGTTGACGCCGCGCGCGACGGCCTGTTCGCAGGCATCGGCTCGCGCGCGGCACACCTCAGTGGCTGATCATCCACGGACGCCCCGCCGGCCGCTTGAGGCCGTCCGACGCCGTGCCCGCCAGCTTCGACGCGCCGCCCGAGCAACAACTGCAACCGGCGAGATAACGTAGCGGCGGCCCGTCGGCGGACTGGCGCGGCGCGTGCGCGGCACGTTCGTTGGTCGCGTGCGCGGCGCGACGCGTGCCCCCCATCAGCGCCAGCGATGGCGCGCTGATGACGCGCCCACCTTCCGCGCCGCAGTCGGGACAGCGGCACGGTTTCTCGCGATCCGCGATGCGGCGCATCACGGAGAACGGCCCGCAGCTTGCGCATTCGAAGTCGTAGATTGGCATGACGGCCTCCTGTTCCTGCGTCATTTCAATGTGTCGTTACGCGTTCGCGAGATCCGGCGAACACGGCAGATCGACGCCGCCCTGGATGTGCCGGATCGGGCCGTCGGCATTCGGGCGAATGTCGAAGTCGAAGATCTGTGTGGGCAGCCACAAGGTCGCGCACGCGTTCGGAATGTCCACCACGCCGCTGATATGCCCCTGCACCGGCGCACAGCCCAGCAACGAATACGCTTGCGCCCCTGAATAGCCGAATTTCTTCAGGTACTCGATCGCGTTCAGACACGCCTGGCGATACGCGGTGGTGACGTCGAGATAATGTTGCCCACCGTGCTCGTCGACGGAAATGCCCTCGAAAATGAGGTAATCGTTATAGGTCGGCGTGATCGGGCTGGGCTGAAAGACGGGGTTGCGAATACCGTATTTCGCCATGCCGCCCTTGATGAGATTCACGCGCATATGCACCCAGCCGGCCATTTCGATCGCGCCGCAGAACGTGATCTCGCCGTCGCCCTGGCTGAAGTGCAGGTCGCCGACCGACAGGCCCGCGCCATCCACGTACACGGGGAAAAACACCTTCGAGCCGCGCGACAGATCCTTGATGTCGCAGTTGCCGCCGTGCTCGCGCGGCGGCACCGTGCGTGCGCCCTGCGCGGCCGCCTGGTCGCGCGCCTCGCCCGCGAGCTTGCCCATGTGCGCGGTGGCCGCGAACGGCGGATTCGCGAGCGGCGGCACGCGATCGGGCGCGGTGGCGATCAGGCCGGTTTCGCGCGCGTTCCAGGTCTCCAGCAGCGTCGGGTCGGGCAGGCAGCCGATCAGGCCCGGGTGAATCAGGCCCGCGAAATTCACGCCGGGAATATGGCGCGAGCTCGTATAGACACCATGAAAATCCCAGATCGATTTTTGCGCGCTGGGGAAATGGTCGGTGAGAAAGCCGCCGCCGTTCGTCTTCGAAAAGAAGCCGTTGAAACCCCATTGGCTATCCGCCTTCGCGCCGATGTCGAGCAGGTCGACCACCAGCAGGTCGCCCGGCTCCGCGCCGTGCACGCCCACCGGGCCGGACAGAAAGTGCACGATCGACAGGTCGATGTCGCGCACGTCGTCGGCGCTGTCGTCGTTCTTGATGAAGCCGCCGGTCCAGTCGTAGGTTTCGAGGATGAAATCGTCGCCGGGCTTGACCCAGCAGGCCATCGGAATGTCGGGGTGCCAGCGGTTGTGCACCTGTTCGTTTTCGTAAGCCGACTGGTTCAGATCGACCTTGATGAGAGTCTCGGGCATGGCGTTCGCTCCTGGGTTCGCGGATTGACAGACGGCGCGGCGCGCGAACGCCGCACCGCGCTCAGACGGACAGATATTCGCGGATGCGGTCGGTGTCGCCCGCATCGCGCGTGCTTTGGTGCACGAAGCGCCCGCCCTCGATCACGAACAGGCGGTCGGCCACGTCGAGCGCGAAGCTCAACACCTGTTCCGATACGACGATGGCGATGTTGCGGCTCGTGCGAATCTGGTTGAGCGCCTTGGCGATGTCCTTGATGACGGACGGCTGGATGCCTTCGGTCGGCTCGTCCAGCAACAGCACTTTCGGGTCGGTCGCGAGCGCGCGCGCGATCGCGAGTTGCTGTTGCTGGCCGCCCGACAGATTGCCGCCCTTGCGCTTTCTCATGTCGAACAGCACGGGAAACAACGCGTACAGTTCGTCGGGCACGCGCTGGCTCTGCGCATTTTCGAGGCCCGTCTGAATGTTTTCCTCGACGGTCAGCGACGCGAAGATCTGCCGTCCTTGCGGCACGTAGCCGATGCCTTTCGACACGCGGCGGTAGCTCTCGTCCTTCGAAACGTCGGCGCCGGCCACGCGTACCGTGCCGCGACTGGCGGGCAGCATGCCGATCAGCGCCTTGAACAGCGTGGTCTTGCCCATCCCGTTGCGGCCCATCACGGCCACGCTTTCGCCCTGCGCGACGGAAAAGTCGATGCCGTGCAGCACTTCGCTCTGCCCATAGCTGACGACGAGATCGTCGACTTCCAGCATGATGTGTTCTCCGTGTTGTCGTTCGGTAACCGAATCAATGACCCAGGTAGACGTCGATCACGCGCGGATCGGCCTGCACCTGCGCCATCGGCCCTTCCGCGAGAATCTTCCCCTGATGCATGACCGTGACCTTGTGCGCGATGCGCTCCACGAAGGCCATGTCGTGCTCGATCACGATCATCGAGCGGTTGCGGCAGATGCGGTCGAGCAGATCGGCGGTCAGTTCGCGCTCGCGCACGCTCATGCCCGCGATCGGTTCGTCGAGCATCAGCAGTTCGGGATCCTGCATGAGCAGCATGCCGATTTCGAGCCACTGCTTCTGGCCGTGCGACAGCAGCCCCGCTTCCAGATCGAGCGCGGCGGCGAGGCCGATTTCGTTGGCCACGTCGCGCACGCGATCGGCCACGTCGGCATCCTCGCGATAGGCGAGCGCGCCGAACACGCCGCGTCCGCGCGGAAACGACACCTCGAGGTTCTGCGCCACGCTCAGGTTTTCGTAGATCGACGGCGTCTGGAACTTGCGGCCGATCCCTTTGCGCACGCGGCGGAATTCCGCGAGATGCGTGATTTCCTCGTTGCGGAATTTGATGCTGCCCGCCGTTTCCTTCGTCTTGCCGCAGATGAGGTCGAGCAGCGTGGTCTTGCCCGCGCCGTTCGGGCCGATCACCACGCGCAGCTCGCCGCGTTCGAGATACAGATTGAGCGAATCGATCGCCTTGAAGCCGTCGAACGACACGGTCAGGTCCTCGATCGCGAGCAGAAAGTCGGTATTGCTCATGCTTCACGCCTCCTCGTTCGCCGCACCGAGCCGCCGCCGCACGCGCGGGCGCACATGCTCGTCGTAGAGACCGGCCAGCCCGTTCGGAAACACCATCACCACGCCGATGAACATCGCCGCCATCAGATAGAGCCAGAGGTTCGGAAAGCTCTCCGAGAACCAGCTCTTGCCGAGATTGACGAGAATCGTGCCGTACACCGCGCCGACCAGCGACATGCGCCCGCCAATGGCCGCGTAGATCACCATTTCGATCGACGGCACGATGCCGACGAACGACGGCGACATGAAGCCCACCTGCAGCGTGAACATCGCGCCGCCGATCGCCGCGAGCATCGCCGCCAGGCAGAACGCGAACACCTTGAACATCGCGACGTCGTAGCCCGAGAAACGCACGCGGTCTTCCTTGTCGCGCATCGCGAGCAACAGCGTGCCGAGCTTGCTGCGCTGAACCCAGCGGCCGGCGAGCAGCGCGCCGATCAGCAACGCGGCGTTCACGAAGTACAGGATCAGCTTCGCGTGATCGGTGCGGATGTCCCAGCCGAGCAGCGTGCGCAGATCGGTGATGCCGTTCACGCCGCCCGTATAGCCTTGCTGGCCGATGATCAGCACCGAGAGGATCAGCGCGACCGCCTGCGTGATGATCGCGAAGTACACGCCGCCCACGCGCCGCTTGAACATCGCGTAGCCGATCACGAAAGCGAGCGCGGTCGGCACGACGAGCACCGCGAGGATCGAGAACGGCAACGAGTGAAACGGCTTCCACCACGTGGGCAGTGCGGTGAGCTGGTTCCAGTCCATGAAGTCGGGAATCCCCGGCGTGGTCTGCGTGTGCGTGGCGGCCGGATCGGACGCCTCGAGCTTCAGAAACATCGCCATCGCGTAGCCGCCGAGGCCGAAGAACACGCCCTGGCCGAGACTGAGCACGCCGCCGTAGCCCCACGCGATCACGAGGCCGATCGCCACGAACGCGTAGGTAAGGTACTTGCCCATCAGGTTCAGGCGGAACGTGTCGAGCGCGAGCGGAAACACGACCACGATCAGCAGCGCGAGCAGCACGATGCCCGCGTAGCCCGACGTGTCGAGCCGCGCCACGCGGGCTCGCCAGCCGGCCGGCGGCGCACCCCGGCCGGATCGCGGGGATACGCCGACCGCCGCGGGTTGGATGGGTTCCATGTCCATCTCTCCAGTCGAATGAAGCTGTGAATGAGGCTTGTGCATGAGCGCGGGCTTAAACGCGTCGCACCTTCGACGCGAACAGGCCCTGCGGACGCAGCATGAGAATCACGACGACGGTGAGCAGCGTGAGCACGCGTGCGATCGAGCCCGACAGAAAGAACTCGCTGATCGACTGCATCTGCGCGATGCCGAACGCCGACGCCACGGTGCCAAGCAGGCTCGCCGCGCCGCCGAACGTCACGACGAGAAACGAGTCGACGATATAGAGCGAGCCGCTCGTCGGGCCCGTCGAGCCGATCGCCGTGAAGGCCGCCCCCGCCACGCCCGCGATCCCGCAGCCGATCGCGAACGTCATGCGGTCGGTACGCCGCGTGTTGATGCCTGCCGCGTTCGCCATCGGCCGGTTCGCGACCGTGGCGCGCACGCGCAAGCCCCAGCGCAACCGATAGAGCGCGAGCAGCAGGCCGCCCGTCATCAACAGCGCGAGGCCCATCACGAACATGCCGCTCACCGGAATGTCGAGGCCGGGCGTGGGCTCCCACGAACCCATCAGCCAGTCGGGCAGCGCCGGACTCACTTCCTTCGGCCCGAAGGTCGAGCGGAACACCTGCTGCATGCCGAGGCTCAAGCCCCAGGTGGCGAGCAGCGTGTCGAGCGGACGCTTGTACAGATGGCGGATCAGCGCCCACTCGGCGAGCCAGCCCGCCGCGAAGGCCAGCGCGAACGCCGCGAGAATCGCGAAGAAGAAATACACGGGCGTGAGCGCGTGCCAGACGTTCTGCGAAAACCACGAGAACATGTAGACCGTATACGCGCCGATCGTCATGAATTCCCCGTGCGCCATGTTGATCACGCCCATCTGGCCGAAGATCACGGCGAGCCCGAGCCCCATCAGGAGCAGGACGCTGAAGAGACTCAGACCGGCGAAGCCCTGCATCAGCGTGATGTTGAAAATATCGGTAGCGGACATCGAACGCTCCTCGCGCGGCGGCGTCATCGGCCGCCGCGCCGCTGCGGTTGACGGATTACATATAGCCCTTCGGGAACGGATTCGGCTGGATCGGTTGCTCCGACTGCGCGACGACCTTGAACTGGCCGTCCGCCTGGCCCTGCCCGATCAGCGAGCGGCTCCACAGGTGGTGGTTCGCATCGACCTTCGCGTAGCCTTGCGGCGCGTTCGCCACTTCGATGCCCGCCGAGTGCGCGACCACCTTGTCCACGTCGAAGCTGCCCGCGCGCTCGCACGCGGCCTTCCAGATCCACGGGCCGAGATAGGCCGCCTGCGTCACGTCGCCGATCACCGACTTCTGGCCGTAGCGCGCCTTGAACGCCGCGACGAACTTCTTGTTGTTCTCGTTATCGAGCGACTGGAAGTACTTCATCGACGAATAGAAGCCCGCGAAGTTGTCGCCGCCGATGCCGAGCACTTCGTCTTCCGTGACCGACAGCGTCAGCAGGAATTGCTTCTGCGGCGTGATGCCCGCGGCCTTGAGCTGCTTGTAGAACGCCACGTTCGAGCCGCCCACCACGGTCGCGAAGATGCAGTCCGGCCGCGCGAGCTTGATCTTGTTCATCAGCGACGCGAATTCGGTCGTGCCGAGCGGGTAGTACTCCTCGCCCACCACCTTCGCGTGCAGATGCTGCTCGATATGGCGGCGCGCGATCTTGTTGGACGTGCGCGGCCAGATGTAGTCGGAGCCGATCAGGAAGAAGGTCTTGGCCTTCTTCGTGTTCGACGCCCAGTCGAGCGCCCAGAGAATCTGCTGGGTCGCTTCCTGGCCGGTGTAGAACACGTTCTTCGACTGTTCGAGACCTTCGTAGAAGGTCGGGTAATAGAGCAGGCCGTTGTCCTTCTCGAATACCGGCAGCACCGCCTTGCGCGAGGCCGAGGTCCAGCAGCCGAACACCGCCGCGACGTGGTCGTTCTCCAGCAGTTTCTTCGACTTTTCGGCGAAGGTCGGCCAGTCGGACGCGCCGTCTTCCTGAATGATCTGCACCTTGCGGCCGAGTACGCCGCCCATCGCGTTGATCTGCTCGATGGCGAGGCGCTCGGCCTGGATCGAGCCGGTTTCGGAAATCGCCATCGTGCCCGTGGCCGAGTGAAGCTGGCCGACCGTCACCGTGGTGTCCGTGACCGCGAGGCGCGTGGTGTTGACCTTCGCCGTGGGCGGCGTCTGCGCCAACGCGCCGCGCGGCAGGCCAAGCGCCATCAGCGGCGCGGCGGCGAGACCGCCGAGCATTTTCCGGCGCAGCGGCGAAGGCATCCGGGCATCGTCATCGAGTCGATCGTCTGCGGACATCACGTTCTCCTTATCGGGTGCCCGGCGCGGAGCGCTGCGGGCTGGGTCGAGGTTGGACGCAATGTAGAAAGCCAATTTGAGGATCGGAATACGTCAATCGACGTATTCCCGGTGCGTGGACTGGAATGTAATTTGCATTGCAGGGCGATCCTGAGCGGTGTGGCCCGCCGTTGTGCCGTTCGCGCCCCGCTCGCGCCGCTTTCGCACCATTTCGGATCATCTTCATGTCCCAGAGTCACCCGTCAGTGGGCGCGCCCGGTACGCAACGCATCGTCAAGGTGCGTCGCGACTACAACGCGTGGGTCGGCGACGAAACCCTCGAGGACTACGCGCTGCGCTTCACGCCGCGCTCGTTCCGGCGCTGGTCGGAGCTGCGCGTGGCCAACACGGCGATCGGCGCCGTGTCGTTTCTGGTGCTGGAAGCGATCGGCGGCAGCCTGGTCGTCAACTACGGCTTCACGAACGCGGTCTGGGCCATTGCGGCCGTCTCCGTGCTGATCTGGCTCACCAGTTTGCCCATCAGCTATTACGCGGCGCGCTACGGCGTGGACATGGACCTGCTCACGCGCGGCGCGGGCTTCGGCTATATCGGCTCGACGGTCACGTCGCTGCTGTACGCGGTGTTCACGTTCATTTTTTTCGCGCTCGAAGCGGCCATCATGTCGCTCGCGCTCCAGCTTTATTTCCATATTTCGCTGGCGATCGCCTACGTCGTCAGTTCGCTCGTGGTGATTCCGATCGTCATGTTCGGCATCACGCTGATCAACCGCCTGCAAAGCTGGACGCAGCCGCTGTGGCTCGTCTTGTTCGTGCTGCCCTACGCTGCCGTGCTGTGGCGCCATCCCGACCTGATCGCGCAATGGACCACCTTCGCGGGCTTCGCGCCGCAAGGCCGCGCTTTCAGCCTGGTCGCCTTCGGCCAGGCGTCGACGGTCGTGTTCGCGCTGATCGTGCAGGTGGGTGAACAGGTCGACTATCTGCGCTTCCTCCCGCCGCTCACCGCGAAGAACCGCACGCGCTGGTGGTTCGCATTGCTCTCGACGGGGCCGGGCTGGATCGTGCCCGGCGCGCTCAAGATGCTGGGCGGCGCCCTGCTCGCCTTCATCGCGCTCCAGTACGAAGTCGATGCCAGCCACGCCACCGAGCCGACGCAGATGTACCTCGTCGCCTATCATCTCCTGCTCGATCCGTTGGGGCTCGCGAGCTGGGCGCTGCCCGCGATGACGCTGTTCGTGATCGTCTCGCAGTTGAAGATCAACGTGACCAACGCCTATGCGGGCTCGCTCGCGTGGTCCAATTTCTTCGCGCGGCTCACGCACAGCCATCCGGGCCGCGTGGTATGGCTCGTGTTCAACGTCATGATCGCGTTGCTGCTCGTGGAAATGGGCGTGTTCGATGCGATCGCCAAGGTGCTGTCGCTCTACGCGAACATCGCGATTGCGTGGATCGGCGCGTTGTTCGCCGATCTCGTCATCAACAAGCCGCTCGGCTACAGCCCGCGACATATCGAATTCAAGCGCGCGCACCTCTACGACGTGAACCCCGTGGGCGTCGGTGCGATGCTGATCGCGGCGGCCGTCGCGATGCTCGCGCATAGCGGCTTGTTCGGCGTGCTTGCCCAGGCGATGTCGTCGTTCATCGCGTTCGGCGCGGCGTTCGCGTGCGCACCCGTGCTCGCGATACTGACACGCGGCCGCTATTACATTGCCCGCGCCGCGCAACCGACCGGCGACGCCACCTCGCTGCGCTGCGCGATTTGCGAAAACACCTTCGAACCCGACGATACGGCGTACTGCCCGGCCTACGGCGGCACGATCTGCTCGCTATGCTGCTCGCTCGACTCGCGCTGCCACGATCGCTGCAAGCCGCACGCGCGCTTCACGTCGCAAGCCGACCGCGCGCTGCATCGCGTGCTGCCCGGCGCGCGGCTCGGCCCCGCCGCACTGCGCCTCATCCACTATGCGAGCCTCGTGCTCGCCATGCTCGCCGTGCTGGGCAGCGTGCTCTACCTGATCTGGTCGCAGAGCGCGACTTCGATGAGCGCCGCCGGGCCGTCGATCGGCCATGCGCTTGCGGGCAGTTTTCTGAATATCTTTCTCGCGCTGTCGCTGGTGGGCTGCATCGCGGCCTGGTGGTTCGTGCTGGAGCGCGAAAACCGCCGCGTCACGCAGGAAGAGTCGCAGCGGCAAAACGAATTGCTGATGCTCGAGATCGACGCGCATCAGAAAACCGACGCGGCGCTCAAGCGCGCGACCGCCGCCGCGGAATCGGCCAACCGGGCCAAGAGCCGTTACGTGTCCGGTTTGAGCCATGAGTTGCGCACGCCGCTGAACAGCATTCTCGGCTACGCACAATTACTGCTGCAGGCGAAGGAAGAACTCGCGCCCACCCGCTACAACGCCGTGCGCACGATCCATCGCAGCGGCGAGCATTTGCTCGCGCTCGTCGACGGCCTGCTCGACATCGCGCGCATCGAGGCGGGCAAGCTTCAATTGAACGTCGCCAAGGTATCCCTCGCCGATTTCGTCGCGCATCTGACGTCGATGCTCCGTCCGCAGGCGCTCGAAAAGGCGCTCGCCTTCGACGTGCAGACGGTCGGCCGGCTGCCGGCTACCGTGCGCACCGACCAGAAGTGCATGAGTCAGATCCTCACGAACCTGATCGGCAATGCGATCCGCTTCACGTCGAGCGGCACGATCACGCTGCGCGTGAGTCACGTGCTCGATACGCTCAAATTCGAGGTGATCGATACCGGCCCCGGCATCCCGCCCGCCGAAATGGAGCGCCTGTTCCTGCCGTTCGAACGCGGCGAAGCGGCCCATGCGTACGATCACGGCGCCGGCCTCGGGCTGACGATCTGCCGCCTGCTCACGCAAGCGCTCGGCGGCAGCCTCGAAGTGGACAGCGAAGTCGGGCACGGTACGCGCTTCGTGGTGCGCCTGTTCGCCCCGGCCGTCGACACGGCGGCCGAAACCCACGCCGAACTCGCGTCGATTCTCGGCTATACGGGTGCGCGCCGCACCATTCTCGTGGTCGACGACCTCGACGATCAGCGCGACATCGTCGTGCAGTTGCTCACACCGCTCGGCTTCGACGTCGCCGAAGCGGCCAGCGGCACCGATGCGCTGCGCTGGCTGGCGATTCACACGGCGGACGCGATCATCATGGACATTTCGATGCCGTTGATGGACGGCTACGAAACCAGCCGCCTGATCTCCGAGAATCAGTTGTCGAACGCGCCCATCGTGCTGCTCTCCGCCAACGCGTTCGCCGACGACCGCGACCGTGCGAGCGCGACCGGATGCAAGGGATATCTGGTGAAACCGCTGCAGGTGAACCTGCTGCTGGACAAGCTTGCACAACTGCTTGCACTCGACTGGATTGCATCCGAAACCAACACGAGCGCGCTACCGGCGGCGAGCCTGCCTGCCGCGACACTGCCGCCCCCACCTGCCGTGTGGCCACGCGAACTCATCGAACATCTGCATGCGCATCTCGAAGTCGGCTACGTACAGGGCGTGATCGAGCAGCTCGACGCCGCCCGCGAGGCCTGGCCCGGGTTGCTGCAACAAATCGACGCGTTGCGCGCGTTGGCGGAACGCTTTCAGCTAAGGGAACTCGAGCATGAACTTGACCGACTCGCGCGCGGCGCGAACGCATGACGCGCCCACCCCGATCGTGGCTGCCCCGATCGTCGACGCCCCGGCCGCGTGGCTGCGCGAACGGCCCATGATATTGATCGTCGACGATACGCCGGAGAACCTCGCCTTCCTCTCCGATACGCTGCAGGCGCACGGCTACGCGGTGATCGTCGCGCTGTCCGGCGAGGACGCGCTCAAACGCCTCGCGCGCGTGACGCCCGACGTGGTATTGCTCGACGCCATGATGCCCGGCATGGACGGCTTCGAAACATGTGTGCGTATCAAGCAGGACGGACGACACGAGCATCTGCCGGTGATCTTCATGACGGCATTGACGGAGAGCGAACATGTCGTACGCGGCTTTCGCGTGGGCGGCATCGATTACGTGACCAAACCGGTGCAGCCCGAAGAGTTGTGCGCGCGCATCGGTGCCCACGTGCGGCGCTCACGCGCCCAGTTGTACGCGGAGGCCGCACTGTCGCTCGACACGCGCGCGGCGCTGATCGTCGGTGCGGACGGCACGATTCGGTGGCAAAGTCCGCAGGCTGCGCATCATCTCGCTGCATACACGGCAGCGCATGACGCTCCCGCCGATGCCGCGCCAACCGCGAACGCGCGCGATACCGGTGCGCCGCCGAAACTGCCTGCGCCGCTGCGCACCTGGTTCATCGACTGGCTCGCGCGCGGCGCCCAAGGCGACGCCGTCCACGAATTCAGCTCGGGCCAGATACGCCGCTCGGCCAGTGCGACGCTGGGCCCGGAACCGGGCGAATGGATCGTGGTGCTCAAGGAAAGAGACGACACCGTGCATTGCAATGCGCTCGCCGAACGCTTCGGCCTGACGATGCGGGAGGCCGAAGTGCTGCTGTGGGTGTCGCACGGCAAGACCAACCGCGATGTCGGCGACATTCTGGGCATCGCCCCGCGCACGGTGAACAAGCATCTCGAACACCTGTTCCGCAAGCTACATGTCGAGACCCGCGCGGGAGCCGCCGCCGCGGCGATCAAGATGCTCGAGCGCACGTGAAAAGGTATCGCTTTCCCGCACATCGGTGGAAAGAACGTTGCTGGCGGAGCGATGCGTTGAACGACCGCCCGAACGATCGTTGGCGGATGGCGGGTACCGCCAACGGTCGCAAATCGGTAGCCCGTCGCGCGAGATCGGCCGATTCCTATCGAACCCGCACACGTGCCGGCACTCGACGGGCGCGTGATGCGAGCGCAGCGGTTATTTCCGCCACCGCTCCTCGCCCATGTTTTTTCCGAACAGCGCATCTTCGAATGCGCGGTTGAGTTCGGTCAACTTGACATCGAGCCGGGCCAGTTCCCGATGGGGCGGCAACGAAAGATCGCCGGATATCGCGAGCGTTCCGTGCCCGACACTCGCAGCCGCATCGAGCGGCATCGATCGGCCGTGATCCGCATCGCTCATCAACGCCTCGATTCGCGTGACGATGGCTGCGCGCGTACGCCGCTCGAAGGCGACAGCCGGAGCGCCGGCTTCAACGGGCAGAAGCGTCGCCACGATCCGGCCGTACAGCCAGCAGACCAGCAGCGTGTCCGACAACCGTCGCGCATCGCCGGAGACACGGAGCATGCGCCACGCCGCCAACGGCCTGATCGCCATCCGCACCTCGTGAAAACGGCGATCGACCGCGCGCGTCTGCGCCGCCTCCGGCCGTGTGCCGTCGTCGCGCGCGTGCACGAGTTCGCGCAGCGCGGCCAACAGGCCGTGCGAGCGCGTCGCGATGTGGCGCGACGCCGCCAGCGGCATCACCAGCATCGCCGCCGCGAGCGAAACCGCGCAGCCGATCAATACCTCGCCGATACGCAGCTCCGCCAGCGCGCCGATCTCGAACCCCAGTTGCGCATAGACGAGGCCGATCAGCACCGTCAGAAAGAATACGCCGCGCCCGTAGGCGTGCAGGATGTGGTACGCCCAGGCGAACACACACACGCCCATGACGACGACCACGAGTGCATTCGCATGATGAACGGCGCTGACGACGAGTACGCTCGCGAGCGCGCCGGCGAGCGTACCTGCGACGCGTTGCGTGCCGCGATAGATCGTGTCCGCGCACGAATACGTGCCAAAGAACACGACGAACGTGCTGAGCACCGCCCACATCCACCGCTCCGACGACAGCGTCTCGCCAATCAACATCGCGGCGCACGCAGCCGCCGCGGCGCGGATCGCCGGCAACCATGCAAGCGTGCGCCAGTCGGCGCCCCACCGAAGCGCCCGCGCATGCCGCGGCGACGCGGGCGGACGTGCGGCGGTCATGCGCGCCGCCACTTCGCCGGCGACGCTATCGAAGCGCGCCATCGCCGCGCGTAGCGCCGCGGCGGCGGCATCCGTCCGGTCGTGTTTCAGCACACGCCGGGCCGCGGCGATCTCCAATGCGACGAGCGCGGCGTGCAAGGCACGCGCGTCGCGCTCGTCGAGTGTCGACGCGTGATGCTCGAGCGCGATGGCGGCTTCGTTCAATGCGAGCAAATGCGCCATCGCATCCAGCGCGCCCGCGTCCGACACGTCGCTTCGTGCGATGCATGCCGCTTGCAGCGATACCGAGCGCGCGATCAGCCGGGGCGTGTGCGCCGCATGCGTCGGCAACAGCATCCGGCAGACGAGCACGACACCCGCCGGGCCCGCGATCGACATCGCCAGCATATGGCCGACCTGCGGCGCGGCCGGATGCAGATAGAGGCCGAGGTAGTACATCGCGATCGCCAGGAACGCACATCCGATCGTGCGCGGCCCCTGGGTCTGGCACAGCATCGAACAGAACAGCACGATCACGAAACCCGCCTTGCCGACGGCTGGCCACGCGCTCGCGACGGCGGCCGCGGCGAAACTCGCGCAGGCGACGCCGTATTGCCACGCAAGCGATTCATACCAGTCCGGCCGGCGAACATCGCGCAGGAAGAGTGGCGCGATCATCGCGAACAGGATGCCCACGGCGCCGGTGGTGATCGCCAAACCGAGATGAAGCGCCGATGCAATGGCGAGCGCGCCGGCAAGCACGCTCGCCAGTGCGGCGCGTGCACCGCCCAGCAGTCGATGAAGACCGGGGTCGACAACGAACAGGCGGTCAATGGCGCGTGACAACGAAACAACTGACATGATCGAAACATTCCAGGAGGCCATGCGTCTGGTTCCGGCCGGCATGCCGGCCGCGGCTTTCAGGACGGCCGTCGCAAGACGCGACGGCCGCCGTGCCGAACTCAAAACACGCGGTCCACCCAGCCGTGGCGATCGGCTGCGCGCCCGTTCTGGATATCGAGCAGTGCCGCTTTCAGGCGCGACGTGACCGGCCCCGCGCCACCGTCGCCGATCGTGAAGTCGTACGCACGGCCCTTCACCCGGCCGATCGCCGTCACGGCCGCCGCCGTGCCGCACGCGAACGCCTCGACCAGTCGGCCGCTGCGCGCATCCGCCTGCCACTGCTCGATCGTGTAGCCCTCTTCCCGCACCGTGTAGTTCAGATCGCGGGCCAGCGTGATCAACGACGCGCGCGTGATGCCCGGCAGAATCGTCCCGTTCAGCGGCGGCGTCTGGATCGACCCGTCGTCGAACACGAAGAACACGTTCATTCCCCCCAGTTCCTCGATCCAGCGGCGTTCGACCGCATCGAGAAACACCACCTGCTCGCAGCCCTCGCGGGTCGCCTCCGCCTGTGCGGCCAGGCTCGACGCATAGTTGCCGCCGCATTTCGCGTCGCCGGTGCCGCCCGGCGCCGCCCGCGTGTACTGCTCCGACACCCACAGCGTCACGCCCGACGCGCCGCTCTTGAAGTACGCGCCGACCGGCGTCGCGATCACGCAGTACAGGTACTCCGGCGACGGCTTCACGCCGAGCACCGCCTCCGTCGCGATCATGAACGGCCGCAAATACAGCGCCGCGCCGTCGAACGCCGGCATCCAGTCGCGATCGGCCCGGACGAGCGCACGGACCGATTCGACGAACATCGCCTCCGGCAACGGCGCCATCGAGAGCCGCTCGGCCGAATGACGAAAGCGCCGCGCATTCGCATCGGGACGGAACAACGCCGCGCCGCCGTCCGGCAGCCGAAAGGCTTTCAAGCCCTCGAAGATTTCCTGCGCGTAGTGCAGCACGAGCGTCGCCGGATCGAACCGGAACGATTCGCGCGGCCCGATTTTCGCGTGATGCCACCCTTCGTCCGCCGAGTACCGGATCGTCACCATGTGATCCGTGAAGACCCGGCCGAAACCGGGATTGGCGAGCAGCGCGGCGCGCTCGGCCGCCGCGACGGGGTAAAGATTTTTCTCGAATTCGAAGTGCTGGACGGAATCGGTGCTCATCGTTTGCCCCTTGATCGGCAGCGGGACCGTCCCGGCTGCTACGGGCAAAAATTTATCGTAGAAAAAATAATTTCAGGTTGCGTGTTCGCCTTAAGATGGACGCGGTTTGGCAATTTCATGCTTCAAAAACCGAAAACCCGGGCACCGCGTGCCTCAACCGAATAGGTCGCACCAATGGCCGTCATCGAACTGGACGAAATGGATCGTCGCATTCTGAAAGTGCTCCAGGAAGACGGGCGAATCCAGAACGTGGAACTGGCGCAGAAAGTGGGCTTGTCGCCGTCGCCGTGCCTGCGTCGAGTCAAGCAGCTGGAACAGGCCGGCGTCATCCAGCGCTACGCGGCGCTGCTCGATGCATCGAAGATCGGCGCGGGCTTGACCGTGTTCGTCCGCATCTGGCTGACGAGCCAGGACGCGAAAACCGTCGACCGTTTCACCGCGGCGGTTCAACGTCTTCCACAGGTGCTCGAGTGCCACCTGATGGCGGGCGATTGCGATTGCCTGCTGCGTGTCGTGACCGCCGATATCGACGCCTATCGGCAACTCCAGATCGACCACCTGACCCGGATCGAAGGCGTGCAGAGCGTGAAGACCGAGATTCCGATGCAGAAGATCAAGCAGACTTCCGTGCTTCCGCTTTGATTGCGCACGGCGCTGCGGAACGCTGCGGGCGACACGCCGGCGAGTTCTGTCGAATCGGGGCACGTGCCGGCGCACAAGCCGCGTTCGCGGAGCCATGCAGCCTCCGCGAACGGCATTGGCGTCAGAAATGATGCAGCAGCGCGATACGCGCGACATATTGATTCGGGCCTGACGAGATATCGGCGGCGCCCGGAATGTACGCGTAGTCGAAGTCGGTCCCCGTATGGGCGTTCATCGCATGCTGATAGACGCCCTCCACGAACACCGACGTGCGTTTCGACAAGTCGTAATTCACCTTCGTGCTCAGTTGATGCCACTTCGGATTGAACGCACCGACCGTCGACGCGACGCGGGCCTGGGTGTACGTGTATGCCGCGCCGACATAGAACGCGGTCGTGAAGTGATAGAGGCCGTTCACCTCGAAGTTGTCGAACTTCCACGACTTCCACGCGCCGCCCGGTGGCTGCGTCGTACCGGTGAAATACGCGTTCGAAGTCGGATCGTAGACGTCGACGTGCGAATACGTGAATCCCACGAGCGCATTCGAGAACGCATAATTCACGCCGATGCCGATGTTCTGCTGCGACGACGCATCGAACGTGTTGTCGCCGGTGATCGCCCCGGTCGAATCGGCATTGCGTGCGTTGTTGATCTTCAAATACGACGCGCCGACCGTCAGTCCGCCCTGCTGGTATTGCAGCGCGGCGCCATACAGGCGGTTGTTCGCGAAGCCGCCCGCCTGATTGCTGAACCCGTACATCGCCTCCGCGGTCACGCCGTGCCACACCGGCGACACGTACTTGACCGCGTTATTCACGCGGAACGAGTAGTCGGTATTGTCGTTGTCGTACGGATGCGAGAACAGGTAGCCGGTCCAGTTGCCGTTCGCGGTGAGCGGCGAGAAGAGGTCGACGCTCGGATCGTACTGGCGACCGAACGTCAGCGTGCCGTATCGATCCGACGCGATGCCGACGAAGGCCTGGCGGCCGAACTCCCGACCACCCTGGTTCATTTTGCCGGTATTGACGTCGAACCCGCTCTCGAGCGTGAAGATCGCCTGGTAGCCGGCACCGAGGTCTTCCGTGCCCTTGATGCCCCAGCGGCTGCCGTAGTCATAGCCGCTTTGCAGTTGCACGGTGCCGTGGCCGCGTGCGTTGCTCGTGTAGTTGATGCCGTCCTCGATCTTGCCGTACAGAGTTACGCTGCTCTGCGCATGTGCGGCTGCAGCAAGCAAGGCCGCGGGCGCGACGATCCCCCAACGCTTGTTCATGACGATTTCCCCCTGGTTTTTTCGTTTGCCGGTCGTAACGCCTCCGCGCTGCGTAGGTGCCGCGTCGAGGCTGCATCGGCGATGCGACGGGCGCAGTGTAATGAGCCGATTTTCTGCTGTTAGCCCCTCTCGGCAGGAAGGTGCTCTTCAAAATGGGGGATGTTTGTCGGTGCGGAAAACGGTTAGCGGCCGGTTGAAAAGCAGACGGGCCCGCGTTCCATCGACTGTCGCGAGCCGTTTGGCGGGTGGCCCGGATCTCTGCATGGACGCTCGACAGAGCGCCCGTCGCAATTCAGGCGCGAATATCGCGGGCACGCGACATCACTCGCTTGCGCGCTTCAGCGGATCTGGAAAGAGTCATTCAAGTCGGGATGGCCTGGCACGCCGGGCGCCGCAAGACAGGACGATCGCGCCGGCGAATTCGTGTGCCATACGCACGAATTGACAGCACCCATCGGTATGCCGAAACTGAGCATCCTTTTCCATCGCTGTGGTCATCGAAATGAATTTCGAGATATCGGACTTGCGGGCCTTTGTCGCGACAGCCGATCTGGGCAGCTTTCGCGCCGCGGCCGACACGTTGCATCTATCGGCGTCCGCGCTATCGCGCCGGATAGAAAAACTCGAGGAGGTGCTGGGCGTCAGACTGTTCGAGCGAACGACGCGAAAGATGGACCTGACGATCGTCGGTCGCGGGTTTCTCGAGCGCGCTCACCGTATCCTCAACGAGGTCGACAACTCGATGCTCGAGTTCGACGATCTTGCACGCAAGATGACCGGCGAACTCACGGTCGCATGCGTGCCGTCGGCGGTACGTTACTTCCTTCCCGAAACCATTGCGACCTACCATCAGCGTTACCCGGGCATTCGCCTTCGTCTCATCGACGAGCCGTCGTCGATGGTCTTTCTCGCCGTCGCGCGTGGCGAAGCCGATTTCGGTCTGACTTACGTCGGCACCGAAGAGCCGGACATCGAATTCACCCCGCTGCTCGATGACCCTTTCGTGCTCGCTTGCCCGCGCAGTCATCCGCTCGCAAAGCGCAAATCCGTCGCATGGGCGGAGCTCGCCCACCTCGAGTATCTGGCCATTGCGCAAGGCAGCGGCAATCGCGCGGTCATCGACGAAACGCTGGCCGGCGTCGCCGACCGGCCCAAATGGTTCTGCGAGGTACGCCATGTGCCCGCGCTCGTGAGCCTGATCGAAGCGGGCTTGGGAGTCGGCGTCGTGCCTCGGCTCGCCATGCCCCGCGGCCCGCACAAGGCACTGACCAGCGTCGCGCTCGTCGATCCGCCGATCCGGCGAACGCTGGGCGTCATCCAGCGACGCGGCCGCGGTTTGTCCTCCGCAGGCCGCTTCTTCCTTGAGCTGTTGACGGAGAGGCGCTCGCCCGATGTGCCGCCCGCAAGCGCTTCCGAATAGGCGAAGCGTCAGCCCCGGCCTCAGGCGGGACGGCAAAGCCTTCGTGGGGCATCCGTTAGTTGGGCTGGATTCGTGCGCACGACGCACCAATCGAACGAAAATATGCGTTTGTTGCGTGAACCGCTCCTGCACGATCATGTGCGAAACGCAAGCGTCGTGCTATTTGCAGCCGCTTGAACCGCACGGTTTTCAAATCGAAGGAGACAACGCATTCCATGACCCAGCCTACTCCCACCCACGGCATCGTCACCCGGGCCCATCTGACCGAGCTGACCATCGAAGCACTCTGCACGCTCGGACTGACACGCGCCGACGCGACGGACACCGCCGCGATCCTCGTGCTTGCCGACCTGTTCGGTTTGCGTACGCACGGCACGAGCCGTGTCGAGTCGTACGGCGCCCGCCTGCGCATCGGCGGCATCAATCCCAAGCCTTCGATCACCGCCGAACAGGTGGCGCCGGCGCTTCACCGCCTCGACGGCGACAACGGCATCGGCCCGCTCGTCGGCCATCGCGCGCTCGATCTGGCGATGACCGCTGCACGCGAACACGGCATCGCCTGTGTGTTCGTGCGCGGCAGCAATCACTTCGGCCCCGTCTCACCCTATTCGTACCTCGCCGCACAGCAGGGGTTCGCCAGCATCATCGGCAGTAACGCGACAACGACGATTGCGCCGTGGGGCGGCACCGACGCACGCCTCGGCAACAGTCCCGTCGGCTTTGGCGTCCCGAACCCGGATGGTCATCCGTTCATGCTCGACATGGCGATCAGCGTCGCGGCACGTGCGAAGATTCGCAACGCGCTCAAGCGCGGCGAACCGATTCCCGGCGATTGGGCAACCGACGCGCACGGCAAACCGACCACCGACCCGAAAGCCGCCCTCGATGGCTTTCTGCTGCCGATCGGCGGCCACAAGGGCTACGGTCTCGCGCTGGTGGTCGACCTGTTCGCGGGATTGCTTTCCGGCGCGGCGTATCTCACGCACGTCAAGTCGTGGGAAGACGATCCTGAACAGCCGCAGAATCTCGGCCACTTCTTCATTCTCATCGATACGACCCGACTCGGCAGCACCGCGTGGCTCGCCACGCATATGACCGACTATGCGGCGATCCTGCACGGCTCCAAACCCGCCCATCCGGACGCGCCGGTGATCGTGCCCGGCGAGATCGAACTCGGTCGCCTGGAACGCCAGTTGGCGGAAGGCATCGATATCGGCGCGGCCCAGCTCGCCATGCTGGAAGCGATCGCGCATCCGCAGCGCTGAGGGCCTCGTTCGCGAGCGTGGCTCACCACGCTCGCGCGGTTCCGAATCCGGGGCGCGACTGCGCACCGACAGGCGACGGACCGGGCAGCGCGTTCGAGCGCCCGGCCGTCAAGCACATAACAAGCTCCAGGGAGCGACAGGTGACAAACATTCGATGGCGCATCGTCCTGCTGCTGTTCATCGCAGGCTTCATCAATTATCTCGACCGTGCGGCGCTGTCCGTCGCCGCACCCGCCGTCATGCGGGAACTGCGCATGTCGCCGGGCAGTCTCGGGCTGTTGTTTTCGACGTTCTTCATCGGCTACGCGGCATTCAATTTCATTGGCGGATGGGCCGCGGATCGCTGGGGCGGCAAACGCGTCTTCTCCTGGGCCGTCCTGACCTGGTCGCTGCTCTGCGGCGCGACCGGCCTTGCCGGCGGTTTTGGATCGCTGCTGGCAATCCGCACCCTGTTCGGGATGGCCGAAGGTCCGCTCGCGACGACGATCAACAAGATCGTGAACAACTGGTTCCCGCACAAGGAGTCGGCGACCGCATTCGGCTTCGCCAATTGCGGTCTGCCGCTGGGCGGCGCGGTTGCAGGGCCGGTAGTCGGTCTGCTGACGGCTGCTTACGGCTGGCGTGTCGCGTTCGCCGGAATCGCGTGTTTCGGCTTGCTCTGGCTGGTTTTCTGGGTGTGCATGGCGACCGACAAGCCGCACCAGCATGCACGCGTATCCGATGACGAACGCCGCCTGATCGAATCCGACCGAAGCGTGCCTGAAAGCCCTTCGGACATGCAGCCGCTCGGTTTCTACCTCAAGCAGTCCGTCATTGTCGCGGCGATGATTTCGTACTTCGGTTACAGCTACATCCTGTTTTTCTTTCTCACCTGGTTCCCGACCTTTCTGACGATGGACCGTCACCTGAGTCTGAAAAGCATGAGTCTCGCGACGGTGCTGCCCTGGCTGCTGGGATTCATCGGCTACGGACTGAGCGGCGTGCTGTCCGATCGGATCTTTCGCCGGACGGGCAATGCACTGCTTGCGCGCAAGCGGGTATTGATCGGCTGTCTCGGCACGGCAGGCGTATGCGTCACGCTGGCCGGCGCCGTGACCACGACGCTCGGTGCGCTGCTGTTGATGGCCGTCGCCGTGTTTGCCCTTTATCTGAGCGGCAGCGCCTATTGGGCGCTGATTCAGGACACGATCCCCGGCCCGAAACTCGGCAGTGTCGGCGGATGCGTACACGCGATCGCAAACTGCGCGGGCATCCTCGGCCCGGCGGCAACCGGCTTTCTCGTGCAGGAAAGCCATACGTTCCTCAGTGCATTCTTTCTCGCGGGCGGTATCGCGTTGGCCAGCGTGCTGGCCGTGGCGATACTGCTGAGGCCCCGGGCATCGGCGCAACGCAAGTCCAGCGATGCGAGGGTCTGCGGCTGAAGGTCCGTGCTCCCATACGAATGTCAGTTCTTCACGCTATCCACATGAAACCCGATCCATCCATCATTCGCGCATTCACACCTGCCGGCAAGCTGCGGGCATCGATCAATCTCGGGAATCCCATTCTCGCGGGCAAGGAGCCGTCAGGCGCACCGACCGGCGTGTCGGTGGATCTGGCGCGCGCCTTTGCCGCCATGCTCGAGGTGGAACTTGAACTGGTGGTGTTCGATACGGCGGGCAAGTCCGTCCAGGCGGTCAGCGACGAGCGGGCAGACATCGGCTTCTTCGCAATCGATCCACGACGAGGAGAAACCATCGCGTTTACCGACCCGTACGTGTTGATCGAAGGCTATTACATGGTGCGCGACGGATCGTCGATTCGCACCAACGACGATGTCGACCAGCCGTCGATCCGCGTGGCAGTTGGCGAGGGAAGCGCTTACGACCTGTTCCTCACTCGCGAGTTGAAGCATGCGCGGATCGTGCGGGCACGGACATCCCCGACGGTCGTCCGAACGTTCGTCGATGAAGGCCTGGAAGTCGCCGCCGGCGTGAAGCAACAGCTCGAGTCAGACGCACGTCAAGTCCCTGGCCTGCGCTTGCTCGATGAGCGATTCATGGTGATCCGTCAGGCGATGGGTTTGCCGAAGCGCCGCGGGGCGGCGGCGGCCGAGACGTTGCGGGTATTCGTCGAGGAAGCGAAGGCGTCCGGGTTCATCGCTCAGGCGCTCGCGCGGCACAAGATCAGCGGCGCATCGGTTGCGCCCACGGCGTAGGTCGATGCGGCCCGATGCGCGCCGCTTGTCGCGGAAACGTTATTCAAGCCGAAGGGCCGTCCCTTTGCATCATCCCACTGCCGCGCCCGGAACTCGGGCGTCCGTCCGAAACGCGTGCGATCGATCGCGTCCGGGCCGCGCCGACGGCAATGAGCGCTCACCTGGGCAACCACGATCTCGCGATGAGCTGATGGCGATCAGCTGGCGTCGGGTAAAGGGGCCCGCCTGCCCTCTTCTAGGGCCGTCCCCGTGTCACGGCGCGGCGATCAATGCCTGAACCAGATTGGCGGCCATCGGGCGCCCGAGGCCGGTTACGTAGTCGTATCCGGTTGCCGCGGTGCACAGCGTGCCGCATGCGCCGTTCGAGCCGCCGACGATGTCGCGAAAGTTCGTCGCGTAGGCGCTCGACGCGAGCCCGTACAGCACGCTCTGGATCGTGCTCACCGCGTTCAGCGTCGTCTTGCCGCGCGCGATGCGCACGCTGTTCGCGATCGCGATCAACGCGGACCATTGCGGTGCGCCCGCGCTTGTGCCGCCGACGACGAACCACCCGCTCTGCCCCGCATAGCCGTACGAATCGTAGACCGCGAAGCCGGACGCCGGGTCGGCGTCATAGGCGACGTCGGGCAGGACGCGCAACCCGAGGCTGTCCGACGGCAGCCCGAAGTTCGACTGATACGTCGGCGCCGTCTCGACGGCGCTCTGTCCGCCGCCACTGCCGGCCCACGCCGTTTCGTCGACATAGGCGCCGCTCGCATCGGTTGCGATCGACGTGCCGCCGACGCTCAGCACGTACGGCGAGGCGGCCGGGTAGTCGACCCCGTTGCCGCCGTCGCCGGATGCCGCGACGAACGACACACCGTTCGCGCTGGCGAACTGTCCGTCGAATTGCGTTTCGGCCAGGAACTCGCCGCTCCCCCAACTGATCGACACGACCTTCGCGCCGACCCCGCCCGGTGCCGGACGCGTCGCGAGCGCGACCGCGCTCATCAGGTCATCGAGCGAACTCGACGCGGCTTCGACCAGCACGATCCGCGCATTCGGCGCGATCGCGTGCGCCCACTGCACGTCGAGCGAACTCTCGAGTGCCCACAGTGCGTCGGGCGGCGGCGGACGCTTGTCGGCCGTCGCGTACACCTTCGTGAAGCAGCGCGGCGACGCGCACGGCGGCAGGCCGAACGTGCGGCTGAACAAGCGCAGATCGGCCTCGACGTTCGGATTGTCGTACGCATCGACGATCGCGATGACCTGATCGTCGCCACCGTAGCCGCGCGCCGGCAACGCGTCGAATCCGTAGAAGCGGCGAATCTGCTGCGGCGACAGGCCCGCCGGATTCCGTTTCGCGGATCCATGCAGATGGAGCGGCGGCCGTGCAAACCCGCTCGGCGCTCGATGCGCGGACTGGGCGAACGACACGCCGGCCATCGACGCGATGCTCGCCGATACGGCCAGCATGCACAGCACACGCGCAAACGACGTTTGCTTCATGGTGTTCCCCGTTGACTAAGGAGCCGGCGCGCGTCAGTGCACCTTGGCGCTCGTGAACGACAGCGACTTGCCCGAACCCGCGATGACCAGCCAGTTGACCGGATCGGTGCTCACGACCGTCGCGCTGCCGCTTTTCACGCTCGGCAACTGGTACGTGCTCTTCGGCAACAGCCACGTCATGTCCTGCAGACTGGTCGGCTGCGTCGCGCTGAACGTCCAGCTCGTGCCGGTATCGGTCGCCGTCCAGTTCACGAGCAGGCGGCGCCGGTCGAACTGCGTGAGCTGATCCATCGTGAACCACTTGAACTGGCCGGTCGTCGCCAGCGACGCGGCGTAGCCGAGAATCGCCGTGACGACGTTCGGATACCACGACGCGCCGAGCGGGTGCATGTAGATCAACCGGCTCGTGCGGTTCGCGACGACGAAATTCATCAGCGACATGTACCAGTCCTGGACGTCCGTCGTCGGCACCGCGAACTCCTGGAACTCTTCGAACGTCGCATACTTGCCGAACGGCATCACCGGAAACGCCCAGATGCCCGGATTCAGCAGCGAGCCGTTGCGATACGCACGCGTTTGCGCGTTGCCGGTATGGCCGGTGAAGTAGTAGCCGGAGTAGCCGTTCGCTTCGAGCCAGTTCACCGACCACGTCGGCGTATTGCCTTCCGGGGCCGCCCACTCGACGTCCGGCTTACCCGTCACCGACTGCACCGCATTGTGGTTCAGCACCAGATACTGCGTGAACGTGCTCGCGTTGGTTTCGCTGGCGTTCGCCCCCCAGTAGTCGTGCGCCCAGCCGCCGTGGCTGCCGATCTTGTGCCCGCGCTTGAGCAGGAACGCGACCAGTTGCTTCGCCTGCGTATTGTTCGTCAGGTTGATGCCGAGACCGTCGCCGATCGTCACGTCGTCAGGGCCGGCCGTCATCACGATCGAATACGGGCCGCTGTTCCAGACGCCGTAATTCTTCAGGTACTGCGCCGGCTGAATCTGATCTCGCGCACAGAAGTGCCAGTTCAGCACCATCCCGGCCTGCGCGCGCGGCTGCAGCGACAGGTGCGGCATCGACAGGATGTTCGTCGTGAAGTAATGCAGGAAGCCGTGGATCGGCATGCCGTCGGTTTGCCCGTCGAGATACGCGAGCGGCAGGTTGACGAACATCACGCCGCCGTTTCCATACGCCTGATAGCCGGCGACGAGCCCGAAGTTCGGCGACGTCAGCAGCGTCGTGCCGGTATACGTGCCTTGCGTGACGTAGCTCGGATAGGTGAGGAAGCCGTATACGTAGCCGGAGATGCCTTCGAGCACGTCGGTCGCCGCGGCGGGCGACGCGCTCGCGAGCGACGTCGCGCCATTCGTCGCCGTCGATACCGGCGACAGCATCGTCGAGGTCGGCGCATACGATCCGGACCGGACCTTTGCACCGGCCGACACGCGCCCGAGATTCAGCGGCACGCCGGTCATGCGCCCGTTCACCGTCTTGTACGTGAAATACGCCTGATGGTTGTAACCGGCAAGGCCGCCCGGGTTCGACGGGCTCGGCTGCAGGTAGAGCAGCGGGTTCGTCGTCGAGCCGGTCGACGGCGTCGACGCGGTTGCGGCCAACGCGGTCGCGGCCGTCGTCGAGCCCGGCCATGCCATCGACTTCCCCGGAGGAACCTGTAGCGCGCGCAACGTGCTGCTCATGCCGGTCACGTTGCCGAGGCCGATCATGTTCCCGCCGAGCGTGTCGTAGAGCACGTAGTTGACGCCGGCCATCGAGCTGAAGCGCGATTGCCCGGCCGGATAGAAACCCGTCGCGTTCAGTACGCCGAAATCATAGACGAGCATCACGCGCCCGCCGTTCAATGCGTAGTTCTGGATCGCGGTCACGAGCGTGTCGTCGGCGACCGTATGCACCTGGTCGGGCAGGATGAGCCCCTGGTACTGCTGCAGCGACGCGCCGCCCTGCTTGAACTGCGTGTCGCTGATCAGCGAGATCTGCAGCCCCTCCTCCGACGCGGAATCGAGCCACGCGGACACACGCGGGTCCGGCAGCGTGAAGTTGTCCGGCAGCAGCAACAGCAACTGGTTCGACAGTGCGCTCGCCCGCCCGGGTGCCAACGTCATCAGGCAAACGGAAAAGACGATCAGAAACGCTCGTAGGGTCCGGATTGACTTGGCCGACATTTTTTCTCTCCCCGTAGGAGGTGGGATGACAGCCGATGCGCGACTCGTCACGGCCTGCGCGTTGCGCTCATCGTGATCGAGCGGTCTGCGTCCGGATCGGGGCGCGCCATCGGCTGGCGGCGCAGAGCGAACGTGCCGTGTTTCGGGCGCCCCGCGACGCATGCGCGTCGATTCGTCGGACGATCAGGAGTGCATGGCGACTATCGTTCCTACCGCCCCCGGTGAAGCGAACACCGTGCCAGTCTCGCAACTGCGTTGTCGGGACGGCCAGCGGCGATGTCGAGCATCCGGCACGGGAAAACCGACCTCAAAACGTTACAACGCCGATACGGCGCACGCGGCCGGTAATGGAATGAAGCGGCGAGAATCGTCTCGACGGACGATGCGAGGCAATTTGGCGCTGCGTCGGACGGGGCGCCCGATCGCTGCCGGCCTGGTCGGGCATCGGCAAGCGCGCCGTGGATCAACGGAAAATTCAACGGAAAATGATTCTGCCGTGCAACACCGGCGCGGCACGCGTGTGGCCCGCGCGGTGTTCGCGTGCGCGGCGTGCAAACAGATGGCCCTATCGCACCAGCACCATTTTTACGCAGGTCGGGCCGAGCGGTTCGCCATTGTCGGCAGACGCCCTGAGCGGGAATACCTCCACGGACATGCCTTGCCGTTCGAAGACATCGGAGATCCAGCGGCCGTGTTCGCCATAGCGCGATTGGCGCCTGAATCCCATGGACTCCAGTGCGCCCGTGAACCGCGCGAAATCCGGCTCGCATGTCGCCGGCAGCGGGGAAGCCGGTGTTCCGGGAATCGGGTCAAAGATCAGATCCATGCGCGGGCCTGTATCCCCGCGCGTCAGCCGTTGGAGGCTGAATGCCCAGTTACCTTGCAGGCGTTGGCCGTAGCCGAATTCGTCTTGGCCCAACGCTTGGGTCTGCACGCCAAAGAGACGGTGCACCGTTTCGGGCGTGATGTCGGTCACGCGATGGCTGCCCTGAATCAGCTCGAGCATGCCTTGCAGTGCCTGCGTTGCAGTCAGGCTCGCCGGGAATCGGGATTCGACGCGCGAGCCCGATGCCGCTTCGTCCGGTGGCTGCCCATGCACACTGCCGAATGGCGGGCATAGACTCAATATGATCACGATGGCAAAGCACACGGAAAGTGGGCGGCCGGCGCGCGCACCTGCGATCGTGCGATTTCCGATGTGTGTCTTTGTCATAGGGAATTTGCGTCGGTCAATCGATCGATTGAATACGACGACAACCCGTCACATCAATGGATCGCGAGCAAGCCCGTCGACAGGACCGAGCCGCTCGGGCACGCCCGACGGCGTCACAGTTTTGCTGGCCCGCTTCTTCGCTTCGAACCAAGACCCGTTTCACCATCGCCGTTCCCATGCGGTCAGAACCTGGAATTGACTCGCACATATGCCGACTGCGCCGACACATGGCCCGTATCGATCGTCGCATCCAGCCCGAGCGATACCGTGGTCGTCTTGGCGGCCTGCAGCGTGACGCTGACGCCCGTGGTCAGGAACGAGCGCGGCAGATCGGCCCCCGCCGCCGCGAACACGGTCCCGTCCTGGCTCTGCACCTGGACCACGCGGCGGCCGCGCAGCACCTCGTGCGCATAGCCGACGCGAAGCTGGACGTCGACCGGGCGCACGGCATCGCCGAACGCCTTGTCGAGCGATACACCCACGTACGGCTGGAGGCTCCTCGCGCTGTCGGGGCCGACGTGCAGGTTCTGGCCGTTGGCGCCGTCCTCCCCGAAACCGCTGCCGCGCACGTACGCATACCGCAGCCCGACGTGCGGCGCGAACCGGAAGCCGCCGGCCGCCATCGGCAGGCTGGCCTGCGTGGCGGCGGTGAATTCGTGGCCGAGATGGTCGCCTTCGGCGGTACCCGCGCTACCGAATGGCCGTTTCTGCGACAGGAAATCGAGACCGTAGCCGAGCGTGGCCGACAGGTTGACCGCGCCGATCGGCTGCGCGCCGTACAACATGACGCGCAGCGTGTCGATGGCGCCCGATGCGCCTGTCGTGTCTTCGGACAACGCGGTGTGCGTGTAGCCGCCGGCCGCACCGACCGTGGCGTCGCCGAGCCGTCCCTGCCCGCCCGCCAGGAACCCATACGCGTGCGTGAGGAAGCCCGGCGCGCCGCTCGTGCCGCCCACCTTGGTGCTGGACCCGCTGGCAACGGCCCACACGTTGCTGGCGCCGGCCGCGTCATCCTCCGGAGCCGCCAGACGCCCGAGCAGCGTCGAGCTGGCGCTCTGCGCCTGCAGCAAGGCCGTCGTGCCGAGCGCCGTATAGATCGACGTCCTGGTCGGCGCGATGATCGTCGGGCCGGCCGGCGTACCGGGGCCGGTCGGCTCGGCGAGCAGCAGGTCGACCGCGTTGGCGCCGTAGTCCACCGACGGTTGCAGCGCGCCGAGATTCGCGCCGGCCGTGGTGGTGACGACCTTCGCGAATTGACCCGTCACGCCGTTGGCCGCGCTCAGCACGGTGTAGCGGCGGGACGTATAGGTGCCGGGATCGAACAGAACGGCCAACGCGCCGTCGAGCGTCGCGGCACCGCCTACGCGCAGTTGCGATGCCTCCGTCGGGCTGACCTCGATCGACAGCGTGCCGCCGGCCGCCTGCGTATAGTTGCCGCCCACGGACAGCGTTCCGATCGAGCCGCCCGGCGCGACCACGCCGCTGCTGTCGACGTCGCCCGATATCGTGCCGTGGCCGCGCAACGCGCCGAGCGGATTCACCACGACATTGCCACCGAGCACCGCGCCGGCATTCGCCGCGTCGCCGACGGCCAACGTGCCGCCCGCCACCGTCGTCGTTCCGGAAAACGCGTTGCTGACACCGTTCAGCGTCAGCATGCCCGCGCCTTGTTTGACCAAGCCGCCGGTGCCGACGAGACTGCCGCTGAATGTTTGCGACGAATCGTCGGACAGCGTGAGCGCGTTGCCGCCCAGCATCACGCGGCTGCCTGCCACGCCGGACAGATGCGCGACCGTCTGGCTGCCGGCCGCGGACAGGTCGAGCGCGGCCACGGGGCCGGCCAGCGCGACCGACGTGGACGCCCCCAGCCGCCCGGCGCCCGACAACGCGAGCGTGCCCGCGTTGACCGTCGTCGCCCCTGTATAGGTGTTCACGCCGGACAGCGTTTGCGTACCGCCCGCCACGGTCAGCCCGCCGCTGCCGCCGACGGTGCCGCCAAACGTGCCGGATGCATGGGCGAGCGTCAGCGTGCGGCTGCCGAGCGCGACCGTGCCCGTGCCGGTGAGCGCGTTGATCGTGGCGCCGGAAGTGGTCGCCGAGATGTCCAGCGTGCCGTTGTTGACGACGCCGCTCGAGGCGGCAATGCTGCCGGCGCCGGTTAGCGCCAGCGTGCCGGCATTGACCGTGGTGGCGCCCGTGTAGGCATTCGCCGCCGACAGTGTTTGCGTCCCGCCGCCGACGGTCAGTGCGCCCGTCCCGTCGAGGGTCCCGCCGAACGTGCCGGCTGCATGGGCGAGCGTCAGCGTGCGGCTGCCCAGCGCAACCGTGCCCGTGCCGGTGAGCGCGTTGATCGTGGCGCCGGCGGTTGTCCCCGAGATGTCGAACGTGCCGTTGTCGATGACGCTACTGGACGCGGCGACACTGCCCGAACCGGTCAGCGCAAGCGTGCCGGCGTTGATCGATGTTGCGCCGGTAAAGCCGTTGGCCCCCGACAGCGTTTGCGTGCCGCCCGCCACGGTGAGCCCGCCGCTGCCGCCAATGCCGCCGCTGAACGTGCCGGCTGCACTGGCCAGCGTCAACGTGCGGCCGCCCAGCGCAACCGTGCCCGTCCCGGTGAGCGTCTTGATCGTCGCCCCCGCCGTCGTCCCCGAGATATCGAACGTACCGTTGTTGACGACGCCGCTGGACGCGGCGACGCTGCCCGAACCGGTCAACGCCAGCGTGCCGGCGTTGATCGACGTTGCGCCGGTAAAGCCGTTGGCCCCCGACAGCGTTTGCGCGCCGCCCGCCACGGTCAGCCCGCCCGTGCCGCCAATCACGCCGCTGAACGTGCCGGCCGCATTGGCGAGCGTCAGCGTCCGGCCGCCCAGCGCGACCGTGCCCGTCCCGGTCAGCGCGTTGATCGTGGCGCCGGCGGTCGTCCCCGAGATATCGAACGTGCCGTTGTTCACGACGCCGCTGGAAGCGGCAATGCTGCCCGCGCCGATCAGCGCGAGCGTGCCGGCATTGATGGCGGTGCTCCCCGCATAGCCGGCAGCGCCGGCTATCGCGAGCGTGCCGCTTCCCGCCTGCACGAGGTTGCCCGTCCCGCTGATGGTGCCGCCATACGACACCGTGTCGCTGCGGTTGAACGCCAACGTGCCGTTGTCGACGATGTCCCCGACGACGGAGCCCGTGGTGCCGCCACTGCCGATCTGCAGCGTGCCGGCGCTGATCGTCGTGCCGCCGGTATAGGTGTTGTCTCCCGTCAGCGTGATCGTTCGGCCACCGCGCACGGCCACGTTGCCCGCCCCGGATACCACGCCTGACACCACGAGGTCGGTCGTGGTGGAATCGAAGGTCACGCGGGAGGCGGCATCGCCGAGCGTGACCTGGTTGGACAACGAGAGCCCCGCGGAGCCCGCGGTGATGGTGGTCGTCGCCCCGGCCGTCACCTCGAGGCTACCGACGATGTTGGACCCGGTGACCAACTGCAGCGTATTGTTCGTGCCGTTGAAACGGATGGCTGCCGCACGCGTCACGCCGTCCGCGTACAAGCCGCCCGCGATCGTGCCGCCGTTGACGACGACATCGCTGCCATTGGCGATGACACCGGCGCCGGCGGCCCCGCCGTTGCCGGCGCCGCCGCCGATCATGCCGACGTTGACCAGCACGGTGAAGCCGCCAGCGAGGTTGACGCCCGCGCCGCTGGCGCCGGCCGTGCTTGCGCCGCCGCCGCCGACGCCGCCCACACCACCGACGATGGTCCCGAGATTGGTCGCCTGCGAACCGGGCCCCAAGGTCAGCAGCCCGTCGCCGCCGCCACCGCCGCCACCCGGGTTTCCGCCGCCGCCCCCGTTGCCGCCGTTTCCGCCGACGAGCGCCCCCTGGTTCGTCACCTCGCCCGCCGGTATCACCATGACCAGCCCACCGCCTCCTCCGCCGCCACCGCCGCCGTTCGACGCAGGACCCGACGTGCCGGCCCCGCCATTCCCGCCGGTGCCGCCCTGCACGGTCACGCCGTTGCCGACGGTCACGCTCGTGCCGGTCGAATACACGCCCGCGCCGCCGCCGCCGGCGCCGCCGGCAAAATTGAATCCATCGAAGGACTGACCTGCGCCGCCTTGCGCGTTCGCGTTGATCACCGCATCGCCGGCGAGCACCACCGCGGGTGCGCCGCCGGGGCCGCCCTGACCGCTGTCGTTCGTCGCGCCGGTGCCGCCTGTCCCGCCCGACGTGGCGCCGCCGGGAACCTGGACCGTGGCGGAGCCTCCGCCCAACGTGGAGGAACCCCCGCCACCGCCGTTACCGCTGCCGCCGTTGCCGCTTCGGTCCGGGATGCCGTCGCCGCCGGGGGCGCTGCAATTCGCGATGGTGCCGGCAGAGCACGTGACGGCCCAGCCCGGGACAGACGCACCGGCCAGGCCGAGCGACACGCCGATTGAAACGATCGAAGCGATGGAAGCGCGGCGGTGCGCGGGCGTGGCGCCATGACCGGCGTCGACCCCGCCGTGTGACGCCTTCGTGCGTTCGGATACCACTTGCGGAGCACGCAAGCTACGGCTCCAGACCAGCCGATAGACCCGGTTCATGTCGATCCCCTCGGTGCATAGACCCATGGGCCTGGCGCTGGTCACGAAGAGGCTGTACCGATGGCGCGACGGACCCGTCGTTGTTGTCGTTCTATGGCGCGCCGATCCGCGGATACTGATTTTTCTGGCTCATCGGTCGGGGCGCATGCGCGCGCAATATAACACCTGCCGAGAACGCCCATCCGGGGCTGTCGCGCGGCCGCCACGCTCCAGGGGCGGGAGGAAGCGTCAGCACCGCGGACTACCTCTCGTGAGCGAGCCCGGCAACGTCGCGGCCTTCGCATCACGTTCTCGTCAAACGCCGCCGCGCTCGCTGCCCACGTCGATATACCGTGGGCGCATGTCCGGACATACGCTTGAACGCGTGACTGCATGCGGCTTGCGGACGGGCGCCCCCCACACCGAGCTCACCTCGGCGGCGCTCGTTCATCACGCTCGGCCGCGAAAACTCGCCACTGCCTGCCTACCGTGCCAAAACCCGCTCCACCAGCCTCACGAAATAACTCGCGCCCACCGGCAGCAACGCATCGTTGAAGTCGTAACTGGCGTTATGCAGCAGGCAAGGCCCGCCGCCATGCCCATGCACGCGATGATCGCCCACCCCGTTCCCGAGGAACGCATAACAACCCGGCTTCTCGCGCAGCATGAACGAGAAGTCCTCCGCCGCCATGGTCGGATCGACGGCGGCGTTCACATGCGCGTCGCCCACCAGCTCGCGCATCACCGTCACCGCCACCGCCGTCTGCTCGGCGTCGTTCACGGTAGCCGGATACTGGCGCTGGAAATCCACCTCGCTCTCGCAATCGAAGGCCGCGGCCGTCGCGGCCACCACGGCACGCATGCGCGTCTCGATCAGGTCGAGCGTCGCCTCGGAGAAGGTCCGCACCGTGCCGCCGAGCCAGGCATCGGTCGGCACCACGTTCATCGCCTCGCCCGCATGCACCTGCGTGACCGACAGCACCGCGCCGTCGATCGGATTGCGGTTGCGCGTAACGATCCCCTGCAAGGCGCTCAGCACCTGCCCCGCCGCGAACACCGGATCGCGGCCCAGGTGCGGCATGGCCGCGTGGCAGCCGGCGCCGCGCAGGTTGATCCGGAACAGGCTGGTCGAGGCCATCAGCGGCCCCGGCCGCACCGCGAAATCGCCGGCCGCGATGCCGGGCCAGTTGTGCAGCCCGAACACGGCATCCACCGGAAAACGCTCGAACAGGCCGTCCTCGATCATCGCGCGCGCGCCGCCGCCCGTCTCTTCGGCCGGCTGGAAGAACAGTTGCACGGTACCGTCGAACTCGCCATGCCGCGCCAGATGGCGCGCGGCCCCCAGCAGCATCGCGGTGTGCCCGTCGTGGCCGCACGCATGCATCGCGCCGGGCACCGTCGAACGATGCGCGAAGGTGTTGGCCTCCTGCACGGGCAGCGCATCCATGTCGGCGCGCAGGCCGATCGCACGCATGCTGCCGCCGCGCTTCAAGGTGCCGACCACACCGGTGCGGCCGACGCCGCGCGTGACGGCGTAACCCCATTGCTCGAGCCGCTCGGCGACGAGTTCGGCGGTGCGGAATACGTCGTAGCCCACCTCGGGATGGGCATGGATATCGCGGCGTATCGCCGTCAGTTCGTCGGCGTGCGCGACGATGGAATCGATCAGTTTCATGCGGATGGGAGCGCTCTCGTCGGTCGTCGCGGCACGGCGGCGGACGGCCATGCCGACCGCCGCCGTGCCGCGAGGCCTCGGGTCAGATATGGAACAGCTGCGCCACCAGGGTCGCGCCGATGAAGGTGCCGGCATTGGCCACGAAGGACACCAGCACGATGCGCCAGCCGAGCCGGCGGAAGGCCGGGATGTCCTTGGCGATCGACAGCCCCGCGAACACCAGCATCGGCGTGGTCACGCCAAGGAAATCGTTGTGCGAGCTGAGCGCGGCGATCTGCGAAGCCCACGGCGACCACGGCGAGGTCAGGAACATCGCCACCACCGATACCCAGCAGACCGCCGGAATCCGACGCCCCGTCACACGCGCCAGCGCATCGCCGACGATCGTCGCGCCCACCATGATCGCCATTCCCGGCAGTCCCGCCAGCGGGGTGGTGCCGTGGGCGATCCAGTCGCACACCAGCGCCATCGCGGCCGTCACGATCCAGGCGAGCAGCTTGCCGCCATAGCCGAGCGTGGGTGCCTCGGTCCGCACGTCGCCCAGCGACGGGCTGGCCGCCCCGGGCTGCGCCGATGCCTTGGTGGTGCGGCCGATCAGCGGCTCCAGCACGCGATAGCCCCAGACCGCGAGCGGCAACGAGATGAACAGCGTGAAGTAGGTGCCGATGGTGGTGGTGATCAGGTTGCTGGCCGCGGCGAACGCGAGCACCGATTTCGCCGTCTCCGGGTCCTGCTGCGCGGCGATCGCGCCCGACGCGGCCGCCATCATGCTGCCCGAGCCGACGCCCGAGCCCATCGCCAGCGCGAGCGGATCGAAGATGCCGAGGCTGCTCACGAAACCGGCGAACACGGCGATGAACACCGCACCGAACACGGTGCCGGTCAGGTACTCGGCCAGCACGCCGCGGCCCTCGGCCGAATCCATCCCGTACTTCTCGCCGATGATCGCCAGGCTCGGTTCGCGGCCTACCGAGAAGGTCGCGCCGATCGCCTCGCGCTTGATGCCGAGGAGCAACGCGAGCGGCAGGCCGAGCAGGATGGTGCCGACGAAGTGGCCGAATTCCTGGAAGGCCAGCGCCCAGCCCGCCGATGCCAGCTTGGGCAGTGCGCTGCCCACCATCAGCCCGAGCTTGGAAACGAACAGCAGCAGCGCCGGCTGCAGGATCGCGGCCGCGAAGAACTGGTCGGGCACGCTCAGGCGCGCGCTGCTGTTCCAGCGCGCGCTGGCCAGCCCCACCGCGGCGCCGAGCAGCAGCGCCCAGATCATCGGCAGCAGCACGACCTTGCCCGGTCCGATCTTGAACGTGAACGAGCCGATCCATTCCGCCACCAGCAGGATGCCGGCCGCGTAAAGCAGGACCTTGGCGGTGGCCGCGCCGCCCAGCTCGCGGCGCTCGATACCCAGTGCGTGTTCCATGACGAGTCTCCCCTTGAAGCCCGGCTGCCGTCGCATGCGGGCCGGTGGTTACAGATAACCGAACGCGGTGGGCGGCGCTTCGGCCGTCTCGACCCACACACTCTTGGTCTGCGTGTATTCGTACAGCGCCTCGACCCCGCTCGAGCGGCCGTAGCCGCTCATGCCGTAGCCGCCGAACGGGGAGGCCACGTTGATGGTCTTGTAGCCGTTGACCCAGAAGGTGCCGGCATTCACCTGCGCGGCCACGCGATGCGCGCGCGCCACGTCGGTGGTCCAGGCCGCGCCGGCCAGGCCGAAGTCGGTGTCGTTGGCGATCGCGATCGCCTCCTCCTCGGTGTCGAACGGGATGGCGGCCACCACCGGCCCGAAGATCTCGGTGCGCGCCACCTCCATCGCATTCGACACGCCGGCCAGCACGGTGGGCGCCACGAAGTAGCCGCCGCCCTCCCCGACGCGCTCGGCCGAGCCGCTGGCGAGCGTGGCGCCTGCCGCCACGCCGCGCGCGATCATGGACATCACGTGGTCGTACTGCTTGCGATTGTTGATCGGGCCGACCTCGGTCGCCTCGTCGAGCGGCGCGCCGACACGGATCTTCTTCGCGCCGGCAGCCACCATCGCGACGAATTCGTCGTAGACGGCGCGCTGCACCAGCAGACGCGAGCCGGCCACGCAGCTCTGGCCCGCGCCGGCAAAAATCGCCGCCTGGGCGGTCAGCGCCGCGCGCTTGAGGTCGGCATCGGCGAACACGATATTGGCCGACTTGCCGCCCAGCTCCAGCACGCAGGGCAGCACGCGGCGCGCGGCGGCCTCGGCGATGCGCGCGCCGGTGGCCGGCGAGCCGACGAACACCACCTTGCTCACCACGCGATGCGCGATCGCCGCCTGCCCGGTGGTGTGACCGAAGCCGGCCAGCACGTTGACCAGGCCGCGCGGCAGCCCGGCCCGCTCGCCGAGCCGGGCAAGCGCCAGCGACGTGAAGGGCGTCAGCTCCGACGGCTTGAGCAGCACGCCGTTGCCCATCGCCACCGCGGGCGCGACCTGCCAGCCGCAAGTGAACACCGGCGCGTTCCAGGGTGTGATCTGCAGCACCACGCCGGCCGGCTCGCGGCGCGTGTAGTTGAGGTGCGACGTCGGCACCGGGATCACGCTGCCGTAGAACTTGTCGGTCCAGCCCGCGTAGTACTCGAACATCTCGGCGACCTTGGCCACCTCGCCCCGGCAGTCGCGGATCGGCTTGCCCGACCCCAGCGCCTCCAGCCGCGCGACCGCCTCGGCCTCGGCGCGGATCGCGCGCGCCACTTCCTGCATCACGCGGCCACGCGCGGCATGCGTGAGCGCCCACCATTCGCGCTGCGCGCGGCGCGCGCTTTCGGCGGCATGGTCGATCACGGCCGCGCCGGCGTCGCGATAGGCGAGCGTGGCCTCGCCCGTCGCCGCATCGTCAAGCTGGATCGTGTCGCCCTGGCCGGCGACGAGTTCGCCGTCGATATACGAGCCGATCGTGGCGACACCGGGGAAGAAATGCGCGAAGGCGGCGAGCAACTGGTCTGCGTGCTGGGTCATGTCGGGTATCCGTATAAGTAGGTCGAACGGGATCGTGGCGCGAGCTGCCCGGCCTCAGGCAGGGTCGAGGAAGTCGACGATGCGGTTGAAGTCCTCGCCGTCGGCGACGGAACCCTCGCTGGCGGCCCACACGCGCGCGGCCTCGCGCGCCACCGGCGCCACGCTGTCGAACTGGTCGAGCAGCCCCAGCGCGAGCCGCACGTCCTTGCGCATCAGCTTCATGGTGAAACCGGAATCGAACTTGCCGTTGAAGATCCACGTCGGGTAGTTGGTCAGCGTCGCGCTGTTGCGCCCGGAGCCGCCGTTGAGCGCCTCGACCAGCTTCTCCGGATCGACGCCGGCCGCGTGCGCGGTGCGCACCGCCTCGCTGGCGACCAGCAGGTGCACGCCGGTCAACAGGTTGTTGAGCAGCTTGGTGACGTGGCCGGCGCCCACCGGGCCCACATGCACGCGCTTGGCGCTGATCACCGCGAGGATCGGCTCGATGGCCGCGATATCGCTGTCCGAGCCGCCCAGCACCATGGTCATGGTGGCGGTGGCCGCGCCCTTCGGGCCGCCGCTCACCGGGCCGTCGACGAAGCCGATGCCGCGCTCGGCCAGGGCCGCCGCCACGCGCCGCGTGCTGTCCGGATCGGCCGTGGTGGTGTCGATCACGATGCTGCCCGGCTTTGCGTTCTCGAGCACGCCGCCCGCGCCCAGCACCACCGCCTCGACCACCGCCGAGGTCGGCAGCGACAGCAGCAGCACGTCGGCGTCGCGCGCGATCTCGGCCACCGAATCGCGCGCCGACAGCACCGCCTGCCCGGCCAGCGCGAGCGCCACGCCGGGCGCCGCGTCGTAACCGAGCACCGTGTAGCCGCCGCGCCGCAGCGAACCCGCCATGCCGCGCCCCATGTTGCCCAGACCGATCACGCCCACCGTTTTCATCCGACGACTCCTGATAGCTGTTGGTTCGAGGCCGGCGCATCAGCTTGCGCCCGCCTTGCATGACAACGATGTTCCGTCCGGCGACCCGTATAATCAATCAACGCCAATATTGATATTGTTCTCTTTTTTAGAACACCCGGATCATGAGCGATACCCTGACCGACAGCCGGATCGTCTATTTCTACGAGGCCGTGCGTTGCGGCACGATTCGCGCCGCGGCCGACTGGCTCGACGTGGCGCCGTCGGCCGTGAGCCGCCAGATCGGGCTGCTGGAGAAGGAGCTCGACGCCACCCTGGTGGAGCGCCACGCGCGCGGCGTGACGCCCACCGAGGCGGGACGCTGCGTGATCGAGTATTTCCGCGAGCAGCTCGCGCACCGCGACGACCTCATCTCGCGCCTGCAGGAACTGCGCGGGCTCAAGACCGGCGAGGTCAGCCTGGTGCTCGGCGAGGGCTTCGTCTCGGACCTGCTGGCCGGGCCGATGCAACAGTTCTGCCGGCAGTTCCCCGGGATCCGCGTCAACCTCGACGTGGGCAGCACCAACGACGTGATCCGCAAGATCTCGAACGACGAGGGCGAGATCGGCCTGGTCTACAACCCGCCCGCCGAGCCCAAGCTGGTGTCGCGCGCGTCGAAGCGGCAGCCGATGATGGCGATCGTCGGCCCGGACTTCCCGCGCCGCAGCCACAAGGTGCTGACGGTGCAGCAGCTCGCCACCTACCCGCTGGCGGCCACCCACCCGTCCTACGGCACGCGGCAGATGATGGAGGCCGTGGAATACGCCGAGCGCGTGCGGCTCGCCCCGAGCGTCACCACCAATTCATTCGCGATCCTCAAGGAGTTCGTGAAGTCCGGGCTCGGCATCGCGGTGATGCCGGCCTTCGCGGTAACGGCCGAACTGCAGGCCAAGGAGTTGTTCGCAATCGAGATCGCGCATCCGATCCTCGAGAACGCCGAGGCGCACATGGTCACGCGCGTGGGCCGCAAGCTGTCGGTGGCGGCCAACAAGATGCTGCAGATGATGACGGGGCAGATGCGGGCGTTTCGTTAGCGAGGGCCGGCCTGGCTCGTGCGCCTGCTGCCGCCCGCGACGCGCGTCCGGGTTGGGAGACGGTTTCATGAAGACCGCCGATTCCGCTGCGAAGTGTTCCGTTCCGGCAGATCGAGCAGCCGCCGCGTTCGCGAAATGCTTCGCGTAGGAAAGCATAACGTCAGGCACACGTCGACGAAGCAGGCGGCTGCCGGAAGTGCCTCGATCGTTGGCGTCTTCATGGCGGACATGGCCCCTTTTCCGGAACACCTCGAAACCGCGGCGCTTGCAACATCGAGGCGCGGCCACCCATTCGCAACGTGGCATTGATCGTCGCCCCGCCATCGCTGCTCGCGATGCCTGGCCGCCTCTGTCGGAAACACGGGTTCATGCCGCCGGCGGTCCGCCCGGACTTTTTTCAAGAATTCGACGCATCTGCCGTTATCCCGGTATTCCCTCAACCTTTCCTCGTCGTGGCGGGGACCCGCCTTGGCGTCGGCAATGACAGTCGATCTAGCTACCCTTTACCTCCTGGCGATCGGAACGTTGCTTGCCAGTTCCGCCATGACGTACTGGGAGCATATTTCCCATCCCAAGCGCGGCGACGAACTGCGCATGCTGGCGATTGGATATGCGGCACTCGGAAGCGGCTGCGCGCTGGCGGCATTTCGGCGCGAATTGCTGGGCGCCGCTGGCGCCGCCGTGAGCAACCTCGTGATTCTGGGTGGCTATCTCCTGGTTCTGCACGCCGTGGCAATGTTCAATGGCCGACGGTATGTCGGAAGCTCAATGGGTTTGCTTCTCTTGATGGGGCTTACATGGGCGGCCTCTACAGCGTCCTCCCAGACGGTCATATGGCTCTATGTCAGCGCCATCCCGATCGCGCTCGTCTCCGCCATGACGGCCTTCGAACTCACGCGACGCGACGGCATTCCAGCGGTTCAATCCCGACGCGTCGCAGTGGCGGTCACGGGGATCCACGCACTGTTCTATGCCGCCAGAGCATTCGCTCTGCCATGGCTGGTCTCGGCCTGTGGAGCGGGCGCACAATCGATTGCCAGCAAAATCACCATGTACGAGGGCGTCCTTTATTCCGTTATTTTGCCGATGACGTTGCTCCGCCTGACGCGGGAAGAAATTCATGGCGAACTCTTGCAGGAGTCCCGTACCGATTACTTGACTCGCCTGGGGAATCGCCGGCTGTTCTTTGAAGAGGGGGAGCGGGTGATCAACGAGCACGGGATACGTCGGCTACCGACCACTCTCCTTGCATTTGATCTCGATCAATTCAAGAGAATCAACGATCGCTTCGGGCACAAAACCGGCGACGACGTATTGAAGTCATTCGCGGATACGGTCCGATCCGTTGTCGACACCGAGACGAGCGTGGTTCTCGCGCGCATCGGCGGCGAAGAATTCGCTGCGCTGCTGCCAGGTTACGACGCCCACCGCGCAAGCGCGGTGGCCGAGACCGTCGCAAACCGGTTTGCGGCGATATCGCATGGCGCTGACGGCAATCGCATCCGCGCGACCGTCAGCATCGGCCTGGCCGAATCGGATCATGAGACGGCCTCGCTTACCCACTTGCTCTCGGTTGCCGACCAGGCACTGTATCGAGCAAAATCGCTCGGCGGCAATCGGCTCGTCCACGCAACGGGCGAGCACACCGGACATGCGGCGGTATTTTGAAAGAATGGAGCGGTTGCCGCGTATCCATTGGATCGACCGAACTCACGGCGAAGCGAAGAACCGCACCAACGCCTCCGACACGGCTTCGGGCTGCTCCTCCGGCTGAAAGTGTCCGCAATTCGCGACGATCTCGCCCGTGACGTTGTTTGCAAACGGGCGAAGCGCGGCTGCCATGTCCGGGATCGATCCCTGATCCGCGCTGAGGCCGAGCAACGGCATCGTCAGCTTCCGCTCGTGCGACAGCGCCCGGTTCTGCTCGACCGAAAGCGCCGCGGCGCGATAGAACGCGAGGCCTGCACGCATGCCCCCAGGCGCGCGGTAGATCCTCAAATACTCGGCTATCTCGTCCTCGCCATAGCACGCCGGGTTGGCCGTCTTGCTCCAGAAAAACCATTCCAGATAGGCCCGTTCACGACCTTCGAGAAGAATCTCGGGAAGGTCCGGAACGGCATGAAAGGAAAAGTGCCAGGTCTTCCACGACCGGTCGGACGAAGACGGCAGCATGTCCGGCAAGGTAATGCCTGGAATGCCCGCATCCAGCAATGCCAGTGCGTCAACCTCCTCGCCGAACAGATGCGCATACGGAAATGCCACCCACGCGCCGACGTCGTGGGCGGCGAGACTGTATCGTTTGAGTCCGAGATGGCTTACGAGGTCGTGCACGCGCTGCGCGACCGTTTGCGTGTCGTAACCATCCATCGGCCGATCGCTATCGCCCTGGCCTGGCAGATCGATGGCGACGACGCGAAAGCGGCTAGCCAGTAACGGCATCACTTTGCGCCACGCATACCAGCTCTCGGGAAAGCCCGCGAGCAGGACGATGGTGCGTGCGGCACCCGCACCGCCATCGACATAGTGAAAACGCAAGCCTTTCGCCGTCGCGAAACGATGTTCAAAGCCGGCGGGCGCCGCCGGCATCTCGCCATGTATCATCAAGGATTCCTCTTCGAAAAAAGCACGGCACCCGCAATCAGCAGAAAGACCGCGATGACTCGCCGTGCGGTGAGGGGATGGGAGGCCGATCCGAACAACCCATACTGATCGATCACGACGGAAAATAGCGCCTGCCCGGTGATGACCATCGAAATCATGGTCGCAGCGCCGAGTCGCGGCGCGGCGGCGGTCATTGCTGTCAGTGCGAGCGCGCCGCACAGGCCGCCGCTCCATGACCAGACCGGCAGATCGACGCCGCCCTCGCCGCGCGGCAAACCGCCAGTGGTCGCCAAACCGATCACGACCAGCGCGACCGTTGTGACTGCGCCGGATGCGGCGGCTGCCCAAAGAGGCGATCCCAACGGGCGCGCAAGTCGCCCATTGATCACCGCCTGCAATGGCAACATGGTCCCGCCGATGAGAGCCCAAAAAATGGAGCCGTTCATGGTTATTCCAGGACTTTGAGTGCAAGCGCAACGAACGCGTCCGTATCTTCACTGAACGATTCGGCTTTCCCGAGCACGCGCATTCCCTGCAGCAGCGCAAGCAACAGATCGGCCACCGTCGCCGGGGCAGCCGTGGTCGTGATCGAGCCGTCGTCTTGCCCCTGGCCGACCAGTCCGATCAGCAGATCGCGACGCCGCGCAAGCTGGTCACGCATCACAACGCCCACGCGGGAAAACTGGGGTAACTCTGTAATCCCTGCCACCAACAGACAGCCGAGTTTGCCCTCTTTGCCCTGACTAAGCCGGGCATAAAGGCCAAGCAATGCCGCGATAGCGGCGCGCCCGCTCTCCGCATCAGCCAGTATGGCGGCCACCTCCGCCTCGCGTCGGGCGATATAACACTCGAGTGCTTTGGCGAAGATGCCTTCTTTATCGGAATAGGCCTTGTAGAGGCTACCGGTAGTTAAACCGGTCGCCCTGGACAGATCGCTGATCCCGGCGGCCGAATACCCCGACGCGCTAAAGAAGGCAATGGCGCGACTGAGAACCCGCTGCTCGTCGAAGGTTCTGGGTCGGCCCCGGGAGCGGCCTGCGACTGGCTGAACCATTTTGATCACTCCATTTAGGAAGTGATCATTCTATAAATGATCCACTTTTTCGTCAAGCGACCAGAATCGGGGCGACGTCCGCACGCGCGCGAACCGGCCGCGGCCTCGGAGGCCGGCCGGGCAACGGGCGACGTTGCACAGCGTCCAACTTGCGCGCGTGAGGAGTGGTCACGGTACGGCACAGGCCGGGAACCGCGAACGGTATGCCGTTCATGACGCTCGAGGACGAGACGGGACAGGTCGGCGCTAGCTGCGCGACGGCGCGACGGTCGAGTCGCGCCTGCGCTCAATCGCGTTTTAGCGTTGACCTCAGAAACTGTCCCGCCACGAAGATGTCGCGCTCCACCGCGCGTCGCGCCGCGGCGGCATCCCGCCTGTCCAGCGCATCCATCAGGTCTTCGTGGGCGTCGTTCAACACGGCGGAGGCTTCGGCCGTGTCGAAGAGACGGTTCGAGATTGGGCCGGCCTTCAGCCACAGCGTATCGATCAGCTCGAACAGCAACGGCGAGCCGGCCGCCTTGTAGAGCAGGACATGGAAGTCTTCGTTGGCGGCCAGGTAATCGGTGGCTTGGTCGGCCTTCAAGGAAACGGCGGGCTGCCGCAGCGTTTGCTTGTCTCCCGCGGGCGCTCGGGCGCGAGCCGGCCGATTCGCGGGGTTCTTCAACGCCTTCGCCATGCGCTGGCAAAGCTTGCGCAGCGTGGCGAGTTCGGCCGGCTCCAGTCTCAGGCAACCGCGCTCGGCGGCCTCGCCCTCGAGCAGCATGCGCATTTGCAGCAGATCGTCGAATTCGGGCATCGTCAGCCTGGGGACGATCATTCCGGCGTTGGGCACGTTCACCAGCGCGCCTTCGGCGGCCAGACGCTGTAGCGCGGCGCGCACCGGCATCTGCCCCACCCCCATCTCGGCTGCCACGTTGCGGATCTTCAAGCGCTCGCCGGGAAGGAAGCGGCCTACGGTGACCCATTGCCGCAACGTGGCGTAGATCGTGTCCTGCTGCGTGGTGGTGGGTTCGATGTCGTTACTCATGAATCGGTAGCGGCGGTGAGCGAAGCCAGCACGGTATCGAATGCGGTGAGCAGGCGCTGCACGTGCATCGGAGTCGTGTCAGGGCAAACGAGCATCATATTGTGAAAAGGCGTGATCAGCACGCCGCGGTTCAGCAAGGCCAGATGCAGCGCGTGCTCCAGTTCGGCATCCATGACCGCCTCGGCCTCGCTGCCGTTGCGCGGCGGCTGCGGGCAGAACTGGAACTCCACCCGGGCGCCCACCTGGGTGACGCACCACGGCAGGCCGTGGCGGGCCAAGATCGTGCGCAGCCCGGCGGCCAGTTGCTCGGCCAGCGCGTGCATGGGGGCGAAGACCTGGGGCGTCATCAGGTGAGTGAGCGTGGCGCGCATCGCCGCCATGGCCAGCAGGTTGGCGGTAAGCGTGGTGCCGATGCCCGAGTGGCCCGGCGGTGCCGTGCGCTTGGCGGCCTCGGCGCGCTCGGCCAGCACGGCGCTGAAACCATAGGCCGCGCATGGCATGCCGCCGCCCAGTGCCTTGCCCACCACCACGGCATCGGGCTGCAGGCCGTGAGCGCGCGCATAGCCGCCGGGGCCGCTGCTGAGCGTGTGCGTCTCGTCCAGTATCAGCAGGCTGCCGTGGCGGCGGATGATGTCTTGCGCCCGCGCCCAGTAGCCCGGTTCGGGCAGCACCATGCCGATGTTGGTCATCACCGGCTCGGCCAGAACGCAGGCCACGTCGCCCGGGGCCAGCGCGGCTTCCAGTGCGGCCAGGTCGTTGAATTCCACCACGCGCGTGGTGGCGGTGAGATCGTGTACCTGGCCCAGCAGGCTGGCACGTTGCGTGGGTTGGCCGTCCACCAGGTCGACGAAGACGTCATCGACCGTGCCGTGATAGCAGCCGTTGAACACCAGCAAGGTACGCCGCCCGGTGGCGGCACGCACCCAGCGCAGCAAGAAACGGTTGGCATCGCTGGCCGTCATGGCGAACTGCCATTTCGGCAGGCCGAAACGCCGAGCCAGCAACTCACCCACGACGGATGCGTCCTCGTTGGGGAGCATGGTGGTCAGGCCGTGCCGTGCCTGGGTCGCCAGTGCCTCGGTCACGACGGCGGGCGAATGGCCGAACATGGCGCCGGTGTCGCCCAGGCAGAAGTCGGCCAGCGTGTGGCCGTCCACGTCGGTGAGTTGCGCGCCCTGGGCCTGCGCCACGTGCAGCGCGAAAGGCGTGGACCAGTCGTTCATCCAGTGCAGCGGCACGCCGAACATCAGCTGCGGCGCGGCGCGTGTGGACATCGCTTGCGACTTCGGGTTGCGTTGCGCGTATTCGGCGCGTTCACGCGCGAGCAAGGCCTGTACGCGTTCGCGCCCGATGCCGGTATGTGGAAGGGTGTGGTTCATTACGGACTCCTCAAACCAGCAGTAACAGGTGCTCTCGTTCCCACGAACTGATCACACGGTTGTAGGTGGAAAATTCCAGTTCCTTCACCGCGCAGAAGGCATCGACGAAAGTTTCGCCCAGTACCTCCTTCATGGCATCGCAGGCGCGCATGGCCTCGATCGCGTTTTCGAGATGGCGCGGCAGTTCGTGGGCGACGTTCCACGCGCTGCCGTCGGTGGGCTCGCTGGGGGGCAGCCGGTCGCGCATGCCGATGTAGCCGCAGGCCAGCGTGGCGGCCATGGCCAGATAGGGATTGGCGTCGACGCCGGGCACGCGGTTTTCGACCCGGCGGGCCCCGGGGCCGGACTTGGGGACGCGGATACCGCAGGTGCGGTTGTCCTGCCCCCAGCGCACGTTGATGGGCGCCGACATGTACGGCGCCAGCCGCCGGTATGAATTGACGTAGGGCGCCAGCATGGGCATCACCTGCGGGATATAGGTTTGCAGTCCGCCGATGAAGTGGTGAAAGTGTTCGCTGGCCGTGCCGTCGGTATTACTGAAGATATTGCGGCCTTCGCCGTCGTTGATGCTCTGATGAATGTGCATGGCGCTGCCGGGTTCACCCTCCATGGGTTTGGCCATGAACGTGGCAAAGACGCCGTGGCGCAGCGCCGTCTCGCGCACCGTGCGCTTGAACAGGAAAACGCGGTCGGCCAGGTCGAGCGGGTCGCCGTGGCTGAAGTTGATCTCCATCTGCCCCGGGCCAGCCTCGTGGATCAGCGTTTCCACGCCCAGCTGGTGCTGGTCGCAGAAGGCGGAGAGTTCCATGAAGAACGGATCGAAGTCGTTCACCGCGTCGATGGAGTAGCTCTGCCGCCCCACCTCGGGCTTTCCGGTGCGCCCCAGCGGCGGCTGCAGCGGCTCGTGCGGGTTCTGATTGCGTGCCACCAGATAGAACTCCATCTCGGGCGCCACGATGGGCTGCCAACCGCGTGCTTCGTACAGCGCCAGCACGCGGCGGAGCACCGCGCGGGGCGAGAGTTGCACCGGCTGGCCGTCCCATTCCAGGCAGTCGTGGATGACCACGGCCACCGGTTCAGCCGCCCACGGCACGATGCGCACGGTGGCGGCGTCGGGCTTGCAGACCATGTCTGGGTCGGTATCGCCCACGAAGGGGCTGTTGTCCGGCTGTTGCCCGTTCACGGTGTTGAGCAGCACGCTCTTGGGAATGCGCATCTCTCCCGACGCCATGAACAGATCGCGCGGAAGGATCTTGCCGCGCGCGATGCCCGTCATGTCGGGGATGACACACTCCACCTCGCGGATGCGGTGCCGGGTCAGGAACTCGCTCAAAGCGTCATTCATGGCATGTCACTCACGATGTGATCACAAAAATAGGGTTTTACGTATGCTACCGCAAAAATATTTTGCTTTGTGATCACAAATATAACCAGGTGGACGATGGGCCATTCGCGACAGCGCCAACACTGCCGGTCGCAGGTCCATGAGCATCCCCATGCCATCGAATGGCTTCGACCCGAACGGGCAGCACGCTGCCGTGACGGCATCGAGAATGGCCGAGCGTGTGCGGTGGTGAGACGAGTCGGGATGGGCTGGCTTTCGATCGATGAGCTTGAACGACATCCTCTACGTCTCGGCCGCCATTTCCGTGCCGATCATTCCGTCGATCTGGATTACGCGACCGCCAAAGGGCGGCGATGGCAACGCGTCCGGGGCGCATCGAGGTGCAGCTTGCCGCCGGCGCCGTGAAGGAGAGCGGCCAAAATCCGGGGCCGGTTATGCCACGATTCCAACACGCTTCCGGTATTCAAGTGGGCTGAGGGAGCCGGGCGAGACCTTGATCCGGATTGCCTCGTACCAGCGGATATACGAGTGGAGAGCTTCGATGATCAGGCGACCCAGATATTCTCGATGGATTTCAACGCACCTATCACGATAGAACGATTGAGCGCCGCAGCAAGCGTGCCGTCTCGTTCCGCATACGCTTCGCACAGCCGCAGGTGATCTGCGCACGAGCGTTGCATCCGACCTGGCAACGACGTGCTCAGATGCCGCATCCGATTGGTCCGCATACGCATGGAGTCGAGCACTTCCTTGAAGATTGCATTGCGGCTCACACGCAACTCCTCGTCACGAAACGCGACGTTGGCCCAGAAGTAAGCGTCGACATCGCCTTGGCTGGCGGCCTGAGCCAGCGCCCCATAGGCTCTCCAGAGCGACGCGATGTCGTCTTCCGTCGCATGCTCGACGATCGCCAGCGACATCTCTGCATAGAGCAGCGCGCGCAGATGGTAAACCTCGCGAACGTCCTTCAGGCTCATCGCCGCCACGCGCGGGCGCCGCCGTGGCGACCAGTCGACCATGCGCTCGCGATGCAGCACAAACAATGCTTCGCGCACCGGCGTCCGGCTGACACCGAAACGTCGGGCAAGCTCGACCGAATTCAGGTCGTCGCCCGGCTGCAACCGGCCTTCGATGATGCTTCGCGCCACCCAGTCGACGATTTCCGCCACCCGCGAACTCTCGCCGCCGGCCTCCGCGGGGTCTTCGGTGTCCGCCAGCACGACGTCGCTTTCATTCATTCCGCTTCCTTCCCTCATCCGACAAGGCGCCTTTTGCACCGGTGCGCTGATTCTACCAAGAGGCGATCGGACGAGGCAGGCACGTTACCACCCCAAAGTGTATCCACTTTAAAGAAAAATACTTTGAAAAATCCCATTGATTCGCTTAATCTTGCCAAAGTGTCGACAGATAAATAAGGGCCACATAAATCAACATTGGAGACTGTCATGTATCTGGAGAAAGATGTCGCCATCGCAAGTACGGTCGAAGCGAGCGTATCCGCCCGACTCGATCGACTCCCGCCGACCCGCTACTTTCGTGGCCTGGTCGCGCGCATCGCCATCGGCGGCTGGTTTGAGTTTTACGAAATGTTCATGGCTGCCTATATTTCGCTCGGGCTCATCCACAGTGGCCTCTATCGCGCCACCACGGCGAGCATGTTCGACGTCAATGGCTTCGCGAGCTTCCTCGGATCGTTCTTCGCCGGCATGTTCGTCGGTACCGTCGCGCTAGGCGGATTCACGGACCGCTTCGGGCGCCGCGCGGTGTTTGCCGCGGCGATGGTGACCTACTCGATCGCCACCTTTGCGGCGGCTTTCCAGACGTCGGCGCTTGGCATGGATGCGTGGCGCTTCCTGGCGGGCGTCGGCATCGGCGTGCAGCTCATCACTGTCGACACTTACATTTCCGAGCTGACACCCAATCACACACGTGGTCGCTATTCGGCGTTCAGTATTCTCGTCATCCTAACGTCCGTGCCGACGGTAGCCGTGCTGTCGTATCTGCTCGTGCCGTACACGATCCTCGGTCTGGACGGCTGGCGGTGGGTGATGATCATCGGCTCGGCGGGCGCCGTCCTGATCTGGTTCATTCTGCGCAGACTGCCTGAATCGCCGCGCTGGCTGGAAAGCAAGGGCCGTCAAGCCGAAGCGCGCGCCATCGTCGACGAGATCGAGCGGCAGGTCATCGCGGAAACGGGGCAGCGGCTGGACGCCCCCGCTCTCGACGTGCCGCTCGCCTCCGAAGAAGGCACCGGCTCGTGGCTCGAAATGTGGAAAGGTCGCTATCTGCCGCGCACGATCATGCTCTCGTGCTTCAACTTCTTCCAGACATTCGGCGTGTACGGCTTCGGCGCGTGGGTGCCGGTGCTGTTGTTTACGAAGGGCATCACGCTCACACACTCGCTGCTCTACACCATGGTGATCGCCTTCGCCACACCGCTCGGCGCGATCGGGGCGATGTGTTTCGCCGAGCGCGTGCAGCGCAAATGGCAACTGGTGGGCTGCGCGGCCGTCGTCGCCGTGGCAGGCGTCCTGTTCGGCATGGCGCGCGGGCCCGGGCCGATCCTGATGTGCGGCGCGGCCGTGACGATCGCCAATAACTGGCTGATCGGGATCTTTCATACCTACCAAGCAGAGCTCTACCCGACCCGCATACGAGCGCGCGCGGTCGGTTTCGTATTTTGCTGGAGCCGGCTGAGTTCGATCTTTGTCGGGTTTTGGGTGGCGGCGCTCCTCAAGCATTCGGGCGTGCCTGCCGTGTTCGTGCTGATTTCGTCGGCCATGTTGGTCATCGTCGTGATGGTGAGCGCCCTCGGGCCGCGCACCAACGGCATCCGTTTAGAGGAGCTGTCTCAATGAGTTCGATTGCCGCCGCATTCGCGCATGGCTTGTATGCCCTCGCGCAGCGTCCGCTGTCCGCTACCGTCGCGCGCGAAGCGCAACGCTCGCTTATCAATGTGATCGGCACGGCGATCGGTGCGTCGGGCCATCCCGGCGTCGACGCGATTCTTGCCGCCGCTCGGGAACTCGGCGTCGCCGCGTGCGCGCCGGTGCCGGGCCGCAGCGAGCGCGTGGACGTGCATTTTTCCGCGCTGGCTACGGGCTTTGCCGGGCATCTGGACGATTTCGACGATACCCATCTGGCAACGGTCATCCACCCGGCCGCATCGATTCTGGCTGTCATCACCGCACTCGCGCCCGAGACGAAACCTACGGGGCGCACCGCCCTCACCGCATTCGCGCTCGGCTGTGAAGCGCAGTTGCGCGTGGGCGTATCGATCTCGCCGGAACATTACGACCGCGGCTGGCACATCACCGGCACTTGCGGCGTGATCGGCTGCGCGACGACCGCCGCGTTGCTGCTCGGACTCGACGAAACTCGGCTCGCGCAAGCGGTGGCGATTGCCGCTTCCATGTTCGTCGGCCAGCGCGAGGCATTCGGCACGATGACCAAGCCGTATCACGCGGGCAAGGCCGCGGCCAACGGCGTCGCCGCAGCCCGTCTCGCGCAGGCCGGCCTGCAGGCCAGCAGCGATATCTTCGAAGCACGCGGAGGATATGCGCATTCAATGTCGACGCGCGTTGACTTCGGGCAGATGAACGACGCGTTCGGTGAGCGCTGGGAGCTACGCTTCAACACGTACAAGCCCTACCCGTGCGGCATCGTCGCGCATCCGGCCATCGACGCCGGCCTTGCCATCGCACCACACGTGGCAGACGTCGGCGCTCTCGAGTCGATAGCACTGCGATGTCATCCGCTCGTCCCCGAACTGATGGGCAATCCGCAACCGAAGGATGGCCTGCAGGCTCGTTTCAGCGCGATTCACGGCGTGGCGGCGGCGCTGTGCGACAGGCGCGTGGGCCTCGCACAGTACGAAGATGCACGCGTCGTCAAGGACGACGTGCAGCGCATTCGCGCGCTGACGAGGCTCGTACCGGACCCGACGGTCAATCGCGACGAAGTGTTCATCCGCGCGACGCTCACGAACGGCGCGGTGCTCGAACATCATGTGGAACACGCGCGCGGCAGCCTCGCTCGTCCGCTCACCGACGAAGAACTGATGGAAAAAGTCCGCCTGTTGGTCGACCCCGTACTCGGCAAGGGCAGCGCGGCCAGCCTTGCCGCGACTGTCGAAGCGATCGACTCCGCACCGTCGCTCGACACGCTGTTTGCGCTGTGCGCGCCGAACAAGGAACTGAACCATGCATGAAACTGCTCAACATTCCACCGTCTCCGAAGCACTGACCACCTTGGCCTGCGGCCCGCTCGACGCGACGTCCGCCACTGCCGTCGACCACGCACGCGCGCGTCTCGCCGAGGCGCGCGCACACGTTGACGACGCCATCGCGGCCCCACTGGGGGCACTGCTGCAGTCGCAAGGCAGTTCCGCCAGCGATCTACGGGTACGCGCATGGACGATGGGCGCCGTGCTGGCGCAAGTCGACGCCACGCACAACGTGGCTGTGCTCGCCGCCGTCATGACCATCGGCGATGCACTCGACACACCCGAGCTCGAGATGGCGCAAGCCGCGGCCGTCGGCATCGAAGCCGCGGCTCGGCTGCTCGGCGCGGTGGACAGCGATGCGTTCCGCGCGCGCTGGAACGTGACATCGGCGATTGGTGTATTGGGTGCTGTACTCGCCGCGGCACGCCTGTACCGGCTCGACGAAACGTGCGCACGCCATGCGTTGGGCATCGCAGCCACCCAGGCCGCAGGCCTCGCTCATAACGTGACGCACGACATGGGCGCGCTCGAAACCGGCAAGGCCGTCGCAGACGCGATCGAGGCCGCACTGATCGCGAAGCACGGCTTCACGAGCGCTCCGGCGTCCATCGACGGACGGCGCGGTTTGGCTGCGCTGATGGCGTATCGCTTCGACGCGGCGTCCATCGTCGACATGATCGGTCGACGATGGGTATCGGCGCGCTAGATCGACATCTGGGCTTCGCTGTTCTGCACAGTGCCTGGGTTCTGGCAAACATCAACCTCGGATCGCCAGAACCCTTTTGCTGGCCAAGTCATCGGCCAGCCATTTTATTCGTCGAGCCGATCGCAACGGCTCGCCTCACGTGCAAGATCTCGTGCCTTCGTATCACTACCGCTGACGTATTGCATGCAGATTCCGGCGGCAAGCCGCCCTCGAGCTTGCGCTGTTGCACATCAAACACCGGGGGATCGAGTGCGATCCCGCCGACCTGGTTCGCAGCGGTCATGGCAGCAATGCGGATATCCGTCAGGGGCTCCGGGGAGGCCTCCAACGCAGAGGCGCCGGGTACGACATTGGATTAGCGTCGCTTCCTGAGACGGCAGTGCCCCCGAAAACGGGGGAAGCTGACAAATCACCCACCTGATGAGAAACAGCCGATCGGGTTCCTCAAAGGTTGCCGGCGCCTGGCGTCGGTTGATCGTCGGGGTAGAGGATTGCGTCGGCGATCCGGCCTGCCACCCCGTCGAGATCGGGGAACGGCACACCGCGGTTGATGCCAGCCGTCTAAAGCTGCGCGCGCATGGGACCGAACGCGTCGGGCGGGATCCGGATATAGCTCAAGCGCTTTTTGAAATGCGTGTTTGTGTCGAGAGAGACGTACTTCATCCCCGCAAACCGTCCTCAATCTTTCAAACACCAACACGGCGCCCGTGCCTGGCGCAGAAATACGTCGAAGTTCTGCACCGATACTGCTCAAGCCACCGGAAAAGAAGCCGACAACCATTAATAACCATCCGCTCTGCGTTCGTTGCGCGCCGCAAGACATTACGGTTCAAGTTCAGATTCTGCTCAGGGGGCATTTGTGAAGCTTACGAGTTCGATCGCATTCAAGTTCAGCGCTGTGGCCGGTGCTGCACTCGCGGTTGCGGTTCTCCTTCTAACCGCGGTCGGCGCGCGCAGTGTGCGACAGCAGGCCGTCGACCAGTTCGAGCGATCCAGCCATGAGCGCATTCTTCAGGCCGATGAATCGCTCGACACCAATTTTCGCGAGGTCGAGCAAAACATCAGCTACCTTGTACAGACAACGCAACTAAGAGCGGCTGATCAGAGCATCACCGACTATCTGACTCATGGTGGCCAGATGACGCCGGATGCTAACGGTGAAACTGAGAAAACTATTTTCACTCTGCTGAAGCAGTTTGGCGACAGTCACCCGAACATGCGATACCTCGATATAGGCACTCGCTGGGGTGGCTACGTCCAATGGCCCATCGAGAGCATGAATGGCGACCACTACGATCCTCGCGTGAGGCCGTGGTATCAGTTAGCGTTGACGGCGCCCGATCGCGTCGTGCGCCCTGCTCCATATCTGAGCGCGGCGGGTTCCGGCGGTGCGATCATTTCGTTTGCTCGAGTCGTGAAAGACAGCAAGGGAGAAATCCTCGGCGTGCTCGAGGGCGACATCTCGCTTGCCGACTTCGCTCGCCTCACCAGCGGTATCAAGTTTGGCGAGACAGGTTACCTGCTCGTCGCAGACAACAACGGAAAGATCCTGATCGACCCAAAGGCCAAGGAACACGAGTTCAAGGATCTGAAAAGCCTTGGCGGCGGCTACACGCAACTGGCCGCGTCGCCAGACGGGCTGACCACTGTACGGATGGACGGCGTTTCATACGAATCCTTCATCTATACGTCGCGAAGGAACGGCTGGAAATATTTCGCCTTGGTGCCTAGGCCGGAAATGATGGCGGCCTCCAACAGGCTGACTTTGACGCTCATCGCGACGGGCCTTTTCGTGCTGGCCGCAGGGCTTGGCATGACGATCCTGCTCGGGCGAAAGATGACAGGCCCAATCCGCAGCCTCGCTATTTCCATGCATGAGATTGCTGCCGGCGACGGTGATCTGACCCGGAGGCTGCCGCTCGATAGCAAAGACGAAGTTGGCCTTCTGGCGCGTCACTTCAATGCCTTTGTCGCGAAGCTCCACGGCGTCATGCAGAATGTCGCGAGCACCAGCGGCCACCTCGAGCTCGCGGCGGGGGAAGTATCGTCAGGGAATCTGGACCTGTCATCAAGGACCGAGCAGCAGGCGGCTTCGCTACAGCAGACGGCTGCGAGTATGGAGGAGCTTGCGAGAACCGTACGCGGCGCGGCCGAACAGGCAACGAGCGCCAATAGCGTGGCGAGCGGCGCAGTCGAGACAGCCCATCGCGGGAATGAAGCGGTTTTGAAGGCCGCGAACACGATGAACGTCGCGGTCGAGCAATCCAGCAAGATCGTAGGGATCGTCGGCATGATCGAAGGCATCGCATTCCAGACGAACATCCTCGCTTTGAACGCAGCGGTTGAATCAGCACGTGCGGGCGAAAGCGGACGCGGCTTTGCCGTCGTCGCCGCCGAGGTGCGAAACCTTGCCCAACGCTCAACGACCGCAGCCAAGGAGATCAAGGGCTTGCTGGAGTCATCTGTCGCGAATGTCGAGGCGGGTGCCGAACAGGTGAACCTCGCCGGAAAGACCATTGCCGAGTTGGCCACGGCCATTTCGCATGTCGCGACGATCACGGACAAGATTGCCACGTCGGCTCGCGAACAGAGTCGTTCGATCGATGAGGTGAATCAGGCGGTCGCCTTGATGGACCAATCGACCCAGCAGAATGCCGCACTTGTCGAAGAAATAGCCGCCGCTTCGGATTCGCTCAAGTCGCAGGGTCACGAACTCAATTCTACCGTTCGCTTTTTCAAGCTGTAGGGCTCGCAGCAGAGCCGCGCACCATCGTGAGCAAGACCTCCGGTTCCTTCCGGCTAGAGCATTTTCCGGGCGGCCGGTCATGTCGAATGAAACCGCCGCCTTACTTAAACGGTTGAAGCTCCACGGGATCGCGATTCCTGCCCTTCTCGGATTCGTCGCAGGCTCGCACGGCCGTTACCCCCTGACGACCCGTCTCGACCCGTAATAGGAGTTCCTCCCTCCTATTACGCCCGACGCGACTCTTCAAGGCGCGCAGCGCATCTTCCGCCGTGGACTTTCAATTGGTGTGACCGCCGCGTTGCGCGGCTCGTCGTGACGATGCTGTCCCGTTCGGCAACGCGCGCGGGCCCGCTGCGCGCCGTTCGTACGCTAGAAGCGATGTCGCAGCCCCGCCAGCACCGCGATCTGACTGCTGCGCCCCGCCCCCGCCGGGCCGAAGAAGTTGATCGCGACGGTGCTCGCATCGCCGGCCCGCCGCTGATAGACCATCGACATGTGCAGATCCGTGCGCTTCGACAGCAGATAGGTGACGCCCGCATCCACCTGATGCCATCTCGGCCGGTCGCCGGTCGCGAACGACGTCGCGCCGCTGCCGGCGTACCCGTGGCCATCCGTGAAGATGTAGCCGACGCCGCCGATCAGCGCCGGTGTGAAGTGGTAGCGCCCGTTGATCTCGTAGTTGTCGACGCGCAGGCTGTGGCCGCCGCGATAGTCGAGCCGCGTGTCGGTGACGACCACGTTCACCGCTGCCGCGCCGAACGAGTAGCCGCCGCCCAGTGCCGAGATGCGCTGACGCTCGACGAAACCCGCGTTATAGAAGATGCTGGTCGAGCCGCTGTACTCGTCGCCGATCGCGCCGTTCGGATTATTGCCCGACGCCGCGATCCCCGCCGACGGGTTGTTCAGTTGCAGGTAGCTCGCGACCACGTGCATCGGCCCGCGCACGTAGTCGAGCCCGAAGCCGTACGCGCGGTTGTTGGCGAAACCCTGGCCGACGCCGCCGCCCTGGTTGCTGAATGCATAGAGCGCGCCGAGCTTCAATCCCGCGAGCGGACTCACCTCGTATTTGACGCTGTTGTTCAGGCGAAACGTCTGGAAGCTGTCGTCCACGTCCCCGATGTGCGCGCCGTAGATGCTGCCGAACTGAAGCCACGCCATCAGCGGTGCGACGTAGTCGAACGTATAGTCGTACTGGCGGCCGAGCGTCAGCTTGCCATACTGCGTGCTCGACAGGCCGACGTACGCCTGCCGCCCGAACAGCCGGCCGCCCTGCGACGACGTGCCGTTCAATCCGCTGAAACCCGCTTCGAGCCGGAACACCGCGGACAGGCCGCCGCCGAGTTCCTCGCGTCCGAGGAAGCCGACGCGGTCGCCGCTGCCCCACCCGGTCGCCATCGACCAGCGCGACGCGCCCTGCGCTCTGATCGACGATGCGACCGTATTCGTCCACGCGATGCCCGTATCGATGATGCCGTACAGCGTGACCGAGCTTTGCGCGCGGACCGTGAGCGGCGCCGCGAGGACGCAAGCCACCGCAGCAGTGCAGACTGCCGTTTTCATTGTGCTTCTCCGGTTTCGATGCAATGAGGGGATGCGGATCAACGGCGGCGGAAACGAGCGTCGGGGCGCGAATGCGCCGCATGCATCGCTCTAGCGATCACGCTCGACCACGCGCCGCGCCCAGCCGGCGGGCCCGGCTGCCGTTCCTAGCGCTCCGCCGCGGGCAGCGGCGGTTCGGCGCCCGCGGGATCGCACTCCGCGAGCCCGTCGGCGTGCGTGTCGCCGGGCCGGTACATGCGACCGAGCACGAACATCAGCGCCGCGACGGCAACGACCGGCAGCGCCGCGACCTGGAACAGCTCGCGCACCGGCAGATGTCCGGCGAGCAGCATCCCGCCGATCATCGGGCCCGAGATCGAGCCGATCTTCGCCACGCCGATCGCGGTGCCGGTGCCTTTCGAGCGGAAGCTGGTGGGATAGACGATCGATGCGACGGCATTGAGACCAGCCTGCGTGCCGGCGACGCAAAAACCGACGCCGAACACGGCAGCCGTCAGCCAGGCCGTCTGGAGGTTCATGCCGAGCGCCGCGACGAGCGGAAAGCCGACGAGCGGCAAACAGGTGACGAGCCGCACGCCATGACGATCGATGAAGCGCATTAGCACGAGGCCGCCGAGCGTGCCGCCGATCGAGAACAGCGTCGTCATCAGCGCGGCGCGATGCGCGGCCACGCCGGTCGCCTCGATCAGCACCGGCAACCAGTTTTGCAGGAAGAACAGCGCCATCGAATTCGCGATGTACGCGAGCCACAGAGCGGTCGTCACGTAGCGCAAACGGCCGGCGAACAGCATGCGCGGCGAGAACTTCGCGACCCGGGGCTCGTCGGTCACGACGAAGCGCGCATCCGGCGGGAACGGGAGTTCGGGCCGCACGCGCGCGGCGGTCGCCGCGATACCGTCGCGGGGCCAACCCTTGAGCACCTGATAGCGCAGGGACTCCGGCATCACGAACGACAGCGCGGCGGCCACCACGAGCGGCGCGAGCCCGCCGACCACGAATACCGCGGGCCAGCCGAAGTGCGGCACGAGCCACACGGCGACGCCGCCGCCGAAGCCCGCCCCGAGCGTATAGCCGGTAAACATCAGCGTGACCCAGGTGGCTCGCAGCCGCTTCGGTGCGAATTCAGACACGAGCACGAACGCGTTCGGCACCGCGCCGCCGATGCCGATACCCGCGGCGAAGCGCAGCCACAGCAGGTGGTCGACCGTCGACGCCCAGGCGGTCGCGAGCGTGACGAGCCCGTACCAGCACGCACCGGACAGGATCGCGCGCTTGCGGCCGATCCGGTCGCCGATATAGCCGAACAGGATCGAGCCGATCATGATGCCGAAGATGTTCGCGCCGAACACCGGGCCGAGCACGCTGCGCTCGATGTGCCATGCGCGAATCAGCGAAGGTGCGGCGAACGCCAGCGCACTGAGCTCGTAGCCGTCGGTCAGCATCACGAGCCATGTCGACGCGATCAGCAGGATCGCGAAGCGACCGATCCTCTGTTCGTCGATCAGGCGCGACACGTCCACCGTGCGCGCATCGGGCAAGGGTTGAATCATCGTCTCCTCCTCAGGTGCCGCGTGAGCCCCGGCAGATCCCGGCGCGTCGCGCGTTCCGTCATGTCTCTGGCCGGCGCGGCAGTGGGTGCTGTTCGCGAGCGTGCTTGCGGCGCGCCCGATGCACCTCTTTGGTCTTGCCGTGCCGCCGGCGGGTGTTGCGTCAGTCCTGCAGATGCGGTGGATCGATTCGATCGACGTTGTCGGCGAGCCGCTCGCGCAGCAGGCCGCGATCGATGTCGTGGACGCTGCCGCCATCCGCGAGATCGAACGCGTGCGCCGCAGCCGCGCCCATCGCGATGCACGGCCCCATCACCCGCACGCTCGACAGCGCGGTCGCGTCCGCGTCGATGCAGCGGCCGACCGCGATCAGGTTGTCCGCGTCCTTCACGACGAGGCTGCCGAACGGCACGGTATGCAGATGGTCGTCGCCGAACGGCTTCCATTCATAGCCGTCGTCGCGATCGTGCAATTCGATCGGCCACGACGTGCGGGCGACCGCGTCCGGAAACTTCCTGGCGGCGATCACGTCTTCCGAGCGCAACTGCTGGGCCCCGACGATCCAGCGCGTCTGCCGGATGCCGGGCAGCCCGTAGCTGCGGATGTGCGCGTTGCGATAAATGTGCGGATACTCGGCGCGCAGGAACTCGAACGCGCGGTCCGCCTGTTCGCGGCCGGCGAGCGCGGTGCGCGACGCCGCCATCGGTTCGAGCGGCGTCTCGATGTGCGTCATGTTGGCAATGCCGATGTTGCGGCCGCGGAAATAGAACACGAGGCCGTCCTTGCGCTCCAGCCCATACGCGTGCGCCTTTTCCTCGACGCGCTCGCGAAACGCGGGCGGCGTCGGCAGGTCGGTCTCGTCGAGGTTCTCGAGCACGATCATCTGCGTGCCGCGAATCGGCGTTTCGGGCTCCTGGCAGTCGAACCCGGCCAGCCACGTGAGCGCGGCATCGCCGCTCGCGTCGACGAAGCCGTCGGCCGCGACGCGCACGTCGCCGTAGCGCGTCGCGACGTCGAGCTCGCGCACGCGCCGTCCTTCGCGCACCACGTCGCGCAACACGGCCCCGAGCACGACGGTGATGCCTGCGTCGAGAATCTTCTGCTCGATCCAGCGCGCGAGCGCGACTTCGTCGTACAGCACGACGGTCGTCAGCGGCCCTTCCTTGTAGTGCAGCGCGCCTTTCTCGCCGAGATCGCGCAGGATGCCGTCCGCGATCCCGTGCGTCACCTGGAAGCGCTTCGGCCCGTTCGAGAACAGCCCGCAGAACGTGCCGATGATCGAGTTGACGGCCTGGCCGCCGAGCGCGGGCAGGCTGTCCACCAGCACGACCTTGCGGCCCAGCGCGGCCGCTTCGAGCGCAGCCGAGGTGCCGGCGATGCCCGCGCCGACGATGCACACGTCGGCGTCGAGTGTCCAGCCCGTCGGCCGGCCGTCGCGGCGGACGATACGAGTACCAGTCTTCAAAACATGTTCTCCTTGAAACCTTGAAAAGCCATGGCGGCGGCGCGGCCGAGGCCGCGCGCCGGAATCAGGTGCGGCTGCGCTTGAGCACTTCGACGACGCCGCGCTCGGCATCGACGCGAACCCAGTCGCCCGTTTCGATCACGTCGAGCGGATCGACGTCGAAACCGGTCAGCGACGGCGCGTGGCTCACCACCGCGCCGAGCGCGATCTTGGTCGTCATTTCGTTGAACAGCATCGCGGCCGGCGCGGTGCCGGCGATCCGCGCGATATGGAACTGGCTGGACCATCCCGACGAACCCTTCGCACCGGGAAACACCAGCACCTTGTTCGCGAAGCTCTGGCCGCGCAGTTCGTGACGCGTCTCGATGATCGTGCCGGTGCGCGGATCGATGCCGCCCCAGCCGGAGATGCGATCGCGCGTGACGAGCGCCTCGCCCTCGACACAGCCGCCGACCACCTTGCGCCCGCGCAGCACGATCGGCGTGCCGGCGTTGCCCGTCATGTCGCGATTCGTGCTCATGCGGCCAGCCCTCCGCGCCAGCGGCCGCTCACCGCCGCCTCGATACAGTCGGCCGTGGTGCCGAACCACGCCTGCACGCCCATGATCGCCGGCAGGTAGTGCGCCTGCTTCGCCGAGTCGAGCGCGACGACGCGCGTACCCTTGGGCATCACGCGGCCGATCGCCGAGCACGTGTCGGTCATCAGCACGCCGCCCGCGTCCTCGATCAGCTTCGTATAGCCGGCCTGGTCCGCGAGCTGGCGGGTCGCGCGCGCGGTGAAGATCCACAGTTCGGTATTCGCGCCGATCCGGCGGCCTTCGAGCAACTGGCAGACCTCCCAGATCTGTTCGATCGAATAGTGCGGACAGCCGAGCATCACGAAGTCGACCTGGGCATCTTTCGCGGTGGTGTTGACGCGCTCGTACGCGATGCGCCGCTCGGCCGCGCCGTAGCGGATCGTCTCGAGCGGCTTGCGGCCGCGAAACGCTTCGTCGCGCGTGCGCGCTTCCGGCGTCTGGCCGACGACGTGGTACATCTCGACGCCGCCCGACGAAGCCGCGGCCGCGCCGAAGTGCTTGAGCTTCGGCAGGTTCGGCACGTCGCGCAGCCCGTCGATCACCGGAATGCGGTCCTGCACGACTTCGCCGACGTAGTAGCCGAGCAGCCCCCAGTCCTGCACCGTCTTGACCTCGACGTCGAGTTCGATCAGATGCGTGCCGCCGCGGTTTTCATCGAGGTGCAGGCCCCAGTACGGAATCTTGCCGGTCAGCATCGCGGCGCCGGTGCTCTCGCGCCCTTCGGCATTGGTGCGCGCGCCGAGCACCGCGTTGATGTAGATGACCGCCGACGACTCCATCCACGCGCAATGCTCGCCGCGCGCCGGCACGTTGCCGATCAGGTACGGCGCACAGGTATTGAGCGGCTGAATGCCGAGCCGTCCCGTGAACGCCTCGCCCTGGCGGTACAGCTTCACGATCTCGCCGTCGACGCCCTGGCGCTGCGCATGCTGCGGGTCGAGCCCCTGCTGCAGATGGCTGCTGAAGACCTTCGCCTTCGGCACCTCGACCACCTCGGGGCTGTCGAGATTGAATTCGGAAAACACCGCGTCGAGGCCGCCGTGCTTCGCCGCGTAATCGCGCAGGAACGGCATCGTCGCGCCGACCGTGCCGCACACGTTGTTCGTATCCACCAGGCGGGACGCGCCGAGCGCTTCGCCGTAGCGCACCAGCAGATCCATCGCGCGCTGCACGGCCGCACCGTCGCGGCCGTCGAGCATTGCCCGTTCGTCGTCGTTCAACTGCATTTAGCGTGCTCCCAGTGCAGGTTGGAGTGGCTCGGCCGGCGCCGCCGCGTGCCGGTCGACGTCGACCGTCGTCGCACGCCGCAGCTCGCGGCGTACCGACAGATCGTGACGACGGCCACGGTGCAGCGTGCAGCGGTTGTCCCAGATCACGAGGTCGCCGGGCAGCCAGCGATGCGAATACACGAAGCGACGCGCGGTCGCATGCTCGAGCAGCTCCATCAGTTGCACGCGGCCTTCGGCCAGCGTGCGGCCGACGACATGCGTCGCGTGCGCGCCGATGAACAGATGCCGGCGCCCCGACCCGGCGTGCTCGCGCACGAGCGGCCAGCGCACCGGTGGCAGCGCGTTGCGCTGCTCGTCGCTGTAGTCGGTGTCGCCGAGCAGGAAGCGCGAGTGCAGCGCGTAGTGCTCCGCTTCGAGCCCTTCGAGTTCGCGCCGATCGCGAGGATCGAGCGCATCCCACGCGGCCCGCATGTCCGCGAACTCGGTCTCGCCGCCCCACTCCGGCACGATCACCGCATGCAGCATCGAATAGCGCGCCGCCGGCTGCTGGAACGAACTGTCGCTGTGCCACAGCCGGTTCGCGAGATTGCCGACGATGCGCCGGTGCGCGCGGTCCGCGATCTGTCCGGACTCGTCCACGTTCGAGATGTCCGCGAGTTCCTGGAAGGCGAGCCGCGCATGCGGACGCGCCACGCGCTTGAAACCGAGATCGAGCGGCCCGAGCGCGCGCGCGAACGCGAGCTGCTGGTCCTGCGTGAGCGGCTGGCCGCGGAACACCAGCACCGCGTAGCGGTTCATCGCGGCGTCGATCGCGCACGCGAGCGGTTCGGAAACGGGCGCCGTCAGATCGATGCCGCTGGCAAGGCCGACGAAATCCGGGCGCGCGGCGTCAATGGGAACGACTTCAAGCGACATGGGCGGCTCCTGTTTGAGCGTTGTCCGGCGCGGCATCGTCGCCGCGGCGATGCAGGCGGCCGAGCGCGAACGCGAGCAGCGCGACGAAGGCGACCGGTACCGCGCCGAGAAAGAACATCCGTTCGACCGGCAGATGCGCGGCCATCAGCATCCCGCCGATCACCGGCCCGGCGATCGCGCCGATCTTCTGGATACCGACCGCCGCCCCCGTGCCTTTCGCGCGCAGCGCGGTTGGATAGACGAGTGCCGCGACCGCGTTCAGGCCGAACTGCGTGCCGACCACCGTGAAGCCGGTCAGGAACACCGCCGCGACCAGCATCGGCGCGGGCAGTCCAGTGCCGAGCAGCGCGACGAGGGGCGTGCCGACGAGCGGCAGCACGGTGATGATGATGGCGCCGCGCGTGTCGACGAAGCGCATCAGCGCGAGCCCGCCCAGCGTGCCGCCGACCTGGAACATCGTCGAGACGAGCGCCGCGTCGCGCGGTGCGAGACCGACGCTTTCGATCAGCGCCGGCAGCCAGCTGCTGAGAAAGAACAGCGCCATCGAGTTCGCGATGTAGACGGCCCACAGCACCGGCGTCAGCGCGCGCAGCCGGCCCGCGAACAGCAGCCGCAGCGAGCCGTCGCGGCGGCGCTCGTGTGCGAGGTTCTGCGAAGCGCTGCCGATAACGAAGCGGGTATGCGGCGCGACAACGACGCCCGGCGCGATCCGCGCGACGATTCGTGCGACTTCGGCGTGACGGCCCTTGAGCGTCAGGAAGCGGATCGACTCCGGCACCGCAAACCACAACATCGCGCTCGACACGAGCGGCGCGATGCCGCCGATCACGAACACCACCTGCCAGCCGAACTTCGGCACAAGCCACGCCGACACGAGGCCGCCCGCGCTGCTGCCGATCGTATAGCCCGAGTACATCAGCGTGACCCACGTCGCGCGCCAGCGTTTCGGCGCGAACTCCGTCGTGTAGGCGATCGCGTTCGGCACCACGCCGCCGATGCCGATGCCCGCCAGAAAGCGCAGTACCAGCAGCTGTTCGAGGCCGGTTGCGCGCGACGCGGCGAACGTGAAGCCCGCGAGCACGACGCTGCCGATCACGATCATGCGTTTGCGGCCGATCACGTCGCCCAGATAGCCGAGCACGAACGCGCCGATCATCGTGCCGAACACGAATGCGCCGAACACCGGGCCGAGCACGCCGTGTTCGAGGTGCCACGCGCGGCTGAGCGCCGGGGCCGCGAACGCCATCGCGGCGAGGTCGTAGCCCTCGGTCATCATCATCACGCCCATCGCGACGATCAGCAGCACACCGAAGCGGGTGGTCTGCCGCCGCTCGATCACGGTGCCGATGTCGATTGCGGTTTCGTCGCCCATCTCAACGCTCCCGCGCCGGCCGCTCGGCGCCGAGCACCGCGCCTTGCGGCATCGTGCCGACCGTCGCGCGGTAGATTTTCAGCCAGCCGGTATCGTTGACCGGCGCCGGACGCTGCCACGCGGCGCGGCGGCGCACCAGCTCGGCTTCGTCGACCTTCAGATCGCAGACGCGCCGGTCCAGATCGATTTCGATCGTATCGCCGTCCTCGACGAACGCGAGCGGGCCGCCGGTCGCGGCTTCCGGCGAGACTTCCGCGACCACCAGCCCCTTGCAGACGAGCCCCGACAGATGCCCGTCGGTGAGCATCGCGACCTGCTCGGACAAGCCCGCACCGTCGATCGCGAACACCACGCGCGACGCCCCACCGCCCATCGCGGGGCCGCCGCACACGCCCGCGCCGCGCATCACGACGACCTTGCCCGGTTGTACGCGGCCGTCCTTGATCGCGGCGATCGCCTCGTCGGAGGTCGAGAAGCAGATCGCATCGCCGCTGAACGCACGCTGCTTGGTCGGCGAGATGCCGAATTTGACGATGCCGGCCTGCGGGGCGAGGTTGCCGCGCACCAGCACGATGGCCGGATGGTTCGCGAACGCGCGCTGCGGCGGGCGAATCACGTCGTCGTCGGCGACGCTCGCATCGGCCAGGTTGTCCTTCACCGTGCGCCCGGTCACCGTCAGCGCACCGGTGTCGAGCCAGGCTTCGAGCCGCTTCATCACGCCGCGGCCGCCGCCCGCCGCCTCCAGTTGCTCGATCGTGTGCGAACCGACCGGACGCACGCCGGTCAGCACCGGGATCTGCGCGGCGAATGCTTCGAACAGCGCGTACACGTCGACGTCGAGCCGGCCTTCGGCCGCGATCGCCTGCAAGTGCTTGACCGTATTGATCGAGCCGCCGACCGCGAGCACCGTCTTCACCGCATTCTCGAACGCGCCGCGCGTGAGGATGTCGCGCGGCTTCAGGTCGTCGCGCACCATCTCGACGATGCGCGCGCCGGCTTCGCGCACGAACGCGAACATCCTGTCGCTGTTGGCGGCGACCGGCGTGCTGCCGGGCAACGACATGCCGAGCGCCTCGCTGACCATGTGCATCGAGTTCGCGGTGCCGAGACCCGAGCACACACCCGGGCCGCGAATCGCGTTCTGGCTCATGCCGATCAGGTCCTCGACGGGCAGTGTGCCGGTCAGTGCATGCATCGCGCCGACGAACACGTCTTCGATGTCCACGTGCTCGCCGCGATATTCGCCGCTCGGCTGATAACCGCACGCGACGACGATGCTCGGGATATTCAGTCGCGCGGCGGCCATCAGCTGGCCCGGCACGGTCTTGTCGCACGACGCGAGGCACACCATGCCGTCGAGCTGCGCGCCCTCGACGGCCACTTCGATGTCGTTCGTGACGAGGTCGCGCGCGGCCAGCATGTAGGCGCCGCGCGCGCCTGCTCCGGTGATGAAGTCGCTCGGCGCCGCGGTGCGGATCTCGAACGGCAGCGCGCCCGCGGCGCGGATCGCTTGTTTCAGTTGCGCGGCGATGCCGTCGAGATGGCTGAAGCAGGTGGCGAGTTCGGACGAGGAATTGACGATGGCGATCTTCGGCTTGTCGAGGTCTTCCTCGCGGATGCCGAGATTGCGCCACTGAGCGGCGCGCACCGCGCCGAGGTACGAACCGCGCGGAAAATTGCTGCGCAACGGGCGTTGCGGCTTGCGTCCATCGGACATGGTGTCTCACTCCTTTGTTGTGGAAACGATGGTAGGAAGCCCGATAAAATCCGTCAATTATGTGAAATCGATAGGTATCATCCAAACCATGGATATTCGTCAGGTCGATCTGAATCTGTTGAAAGTGTTCGATGCGCTGCTGAAAAAGCGCCATGTGACGCAGGCAGGCGTCAGCATCGGGCTCAGCCAGCCGGCGATGAGCTACGCATTGTCGAAACTGCGCGAACTGTTCGAGGACCCGCTGTTCGTGCGCACGGGCCGCGGCATGGAGCCGACCCCGCGCGCGCAGGCCCTCGGCGAGCCGGTAGCGCGGCTACTGGATCTCGTGCAGACCGAAATCCTGCCGATGCCCGAGTTCCGCCCGGCCGAGTCGTCGCGCAACTTCGTGCTGTGCATGTCGGACATCGGCGAAATGGTGTTCCTGCCCCGCCTGGAGAGCTTTCTCGACAAGGCCGCACCGCACGTGAACATCAAGACGGTCGCGCTCGGCATGCTGGAACTGGAGGAGGGGCTGGCAAGCGGCGACGTCGACCTCGCGATCGGCTACTTTCCGGGGTTGAACAGCGAATCGCTGAAGCGCAAGGCGCTGTACCGGCATTCGTACGTGTGTATCGCCCGCGAAGGTCATTCGGAAATCGGGGACACGCTGTCGCTCGATCAGTACCGTGCCGCCGCCCATGTGATGGTGCATCCCGAAGGCCGCGAGCAGGACGTGCTGGCACGCACGCACGAGCGTCTAGGGATTCGCGTCAACGTACGCTTCAGTACGCCGCGCTTTATCGGCGTGCCGTTCGTCGTCGCCGGGTCGGACATGATCGCGGCGGTGCCTCAGGCCGTCGGGCGGCGCTTCGCGGAGCTCGTGAACGTCAAGCTGCTGCCGCTGCCCTTCCCCGCGCCCACGTACGAGCTTTATCTGCACTGGCATCCGCGTTTTCATCACGAGCCGGCCAACCGCTGGATCCGCGACGCGATGAGCGAACTCGTCAAGGGGCCGATGCAGCACGAGCCGTTGCCGAATACAAAGCGGATGCGTTTGACGGGAGCCTAGGACATCAGATCGCAAGCACCCGTGGTGAAATATCCTTGGGAAGGATCGATCTGCTTCCGTAGACAAAAATAAAGTCGTCACCGTTTGCGAAGTGAAAGTGTCACTTCGCCGGTCGGCATCGACTGAGAAACGGAAAACTGTCGCAAACTCAGGGGCTTGAGTGTCGAGAAATAAAGTGTCGCCGATCCCGGTGTTGCGAAGACGGGCAACCGCCCTCAAACATCCGGATCCGGAATCCGCGCCGACTGAATCACCACCAGCGTATCGCCCGCCTCGATCCTGCATGGCGGATCCTCGTAAAACGAGTAAATCTTCCCGCAGCGATCGAGCCCGACCACGATCGCGCCGGGCACGACGTTCGTCAGGCAGCCCACCTCATGCGGCAACGCCTCGCGCTCGACCAGCGTCGCGCGCCCACGCGTCGACAGCATGTCGTTCACGAACGGCACGATGTAACGGCTATGAACCGCATCCGCCAGCAGCAGCGCGCCGATCTTCGTCGACGACACGATCACGTCCGCGCCGGCCTGCCGCAGTTGCCGCTGGTACAGGTTCTCCTGGATCCGCACGACGATCTTCGTGTCGGGCGCGATGCTGCGCACCGACAGCGTCAGCAGGATCGCGGTCGGATCGTCGGTCACCGAAATGATCACGGCCTTCGCCGCGCGCACCTGCGCCTGCTGCAACAGATCCTCGTGCGCCGGATCGCCGAGCAATCCGGTCACGCCGAGCGACGTCGCGGCTTCGAGCGCCTGCTGCTGCGCATCGATCACGATGATCGTCGCGGGATCGGTGCCGCTTTCCAGCAACTCGCGCACCGCGATCGACCCCGACAGGCCATAACCGCACACGACGATGTGATCGGACAGTTGCTTCTGCAGGCGTTTCATGCGGAATTCCTCGATGACACGCTGGATCACGAACTGATACGCCGTGCCCAGGAAAATGAACCAGATGCCGATGCGGATCGGCACGATGAAGAACGCATCGAGCAGGCGCGCCCGCGCCGTGACGGGCACGATATCGCCGTAGCCGACCGTCGCGACCGTGACCATCGTGAAGTACACGAGATCGGCGACCGTCATCGGCGTGCTCTTGGTCGAATCGCGCAGGCCGTCGCGATCGAGATACAGCACGAGGAACGCCAGCGCGCACAACAGCACGACCGCGCCGAGACGGAACAGCAGCGTGCGCCGCGGCGACGTCGCGGGACGCGTGAACAGCGTGCGCGCACGCGGCGCCTGCCACGGATTGCGGGCGCGACGCAGGCGCATGCGCAACGAGCGGCGTTGATCGGATGGCGTGGCCAACGGGGAATCTCCTGAGGGATGCGGGCTCGATTCTACGACGGGAACATGTGCGCCCGGCCGTCACAGCATGCTGCGCGGCCGCACCATCGTCCCGTCGACGAAACGCCTCGCGCGAAACGCCGACAGGTCGAGCGACGGCGCGCCCGTGTCGATCCATTCGGCGAGCAGCCGGCCGACGATCGGCCCCATCGCGAAACCGTGCCCGCAGAACCCCGTCGCGATCGCGAGCCCCGATGGCGCGCCGGGCGCATCGATCACCGGGATGCCGTCCGGCAACACGTCGATCAGGCCGGCCCATGCCTCGACGATCTGCGCATCCTTCAGCGCAGGAAAGATCGCCTTGAGCTTCGCAAGCGCGCGCGGCGCATGCGCGCGATTCGGCTGCGGCTGCGGATCGCGCGGCTCGATCGGCCCGGTCGGGCCGTTGATGCGGGCGAGCACGTCGCGCCACGCGGACGCACCCAGTTGCAGCCGGAATTTGTCGCGCTGCGACCAGAATTGCGGCCAGAAGAGGCTCAATCCGCGCAAATGGCCGAGCGTCAGATCGACGTCGACCTGCATGTCGTCGGCGAGATTGATCGCGCCGTTCCTGCGCTGCCGGATGCCGAGGCCATGGCCCCATACCGTCGCCGCCGTCACCGGCGGGACCACGTTGGTGCGCATGCAGGTGCCCCGCACGGCCTGCTGCGGCAGCCGGATGCCGACGCCGTCGAGCAGGCGGAAACTGGTCGCGCCGGCCGCGCAGATCACACGCCGCGTGCGGATCGTGCCGCGTTCGGTTGCCACGCCGACGACCGTGCCGCCGGCCGTCTCGATCGCGGTCGCGCCGCAGCCTTCGAAGAAACGCGCGCCGGCCTCGGTCGCGCGCGCCGCGAATGCGGCGGCCACGCGACGCGGCTCGGCCTGCCCGTCGGTCGCCGTATACAAGCCGCCGAGGGTACGTGCGTGCGTCGACAGCCCATTCACGCGTTCGTCGATCTGCGCGCGCGTCAGCGTGCGCGTGTCGAGCCCGTGCTCGCGCGCGACCGTGAGCCACGCCTCGAACGATGCCCAGTCGTCTTCGTTGTCCGCCATGTAGAGACAGCCGCCCTGCCGCCATTCGAGATCGAAGCCGAGCGCGTGCTCCAGGCCTTCCCAGATCCGCATGCCGGCCATCATCAGCGGCACTTCGGCGGATTCGCGTCCCTGCTGTCGCACGAAGCCCCACGCGCGCGTCGATTGCTGGCCGGCGATGCGCGACTTGTCGAGCACGACGGCTTTGAGGCCGCGCAGGCCGAGGTAGTAAGCCGCCGCGCAGCCCATGATGCCGGCCCCGGCGATCACGACGTCGGCTTCGGGCGGAAACGCCGTATCGGGGTGGCTCAATGCGTCGTGCAGCGGATAGGTGGTGGTCATTGTTTTCTATCGAGTGTCAATGCATGGCCGGCAAAGCTTATCGCGGCAACGTCGTCGTATGAAGCGATAAATTGCGGGAAACCGTCATTCGGCCATCCCTTCGTGGCCGACCATCGCATTGACGCCGATTGCGGTCGCGCGGCCCGCCGAAGCCACGGCGCCGGAGCCGCGTGTTGCATTGACGGTTGCCGTCGCTTGCGCGTCGATACCGGCAGCGATGCACTCGTCGACCGACGCCGGCGCTCCGGCACCCGAGGCCGTTGCGGAAATTCCGTTCGACGAGGCGAGGCCGCGGAGCGCAACGCGAACCGCCGCGTCGAAATGGACTCGACGTCCGACGCGATCGTCCCATCGCACTCCAGTATTTTTTATTCGATAAGGACTGCAAATACAACGTCAAACCATGCCCGCTCCATGTCGGAGAACTGGCAATGTCATGTGCGGTCGGCCCCGGTCAACAAGCGATCGCGACAATCGCTTCCTGCTACCGGAACCGCGGCCGATCCGGCGTGACCGAGTATGTTCGGTCCGTGCTCGTGGACGCAGCGAGGGGTAATCGTCTGCACAAAGAGAACGAGCGGACGCGATCCGTCACGGGGAAGAAGCGCCCGACAACCCACGGCCGGAGACCATCCCGGTCGTCGTCGGGCGCGGGCCCAGACACCCCTCCTCTCGAACGGAAACGTCGAACAACACGAATGGTGATCGAGATTGCCCGTCAGCGATCCGTGATCGTTGCGCGGGCGCGCAAGCGGGTCGACGCCGCGCTGACCGAAGCAGCGGCAGATGGAATCATCAATCTACAAATTTCCGAACGCATTCGCAATATTCAGGCAGGAATTCCCGTCGCCCGGGGCGCCGCACCGGTCGACCGATGCCCGCATTGCACGGGCATGCGCACGCGCCGCGCTACGCATAGCGGCTCAGCCACTCTTCTGAGAATTGTCTTGCGTACGCGACTGCTTCGGCTTCGGTCTCGAATTCACCCAGCTTGCGGAACGCAGCCTCCCGGCTGAAACCCACCTTCGTGACCTCGACCTGCGCAGCATATTTGCCGGACTCCGTCACGCGCGGCTCGCAGTTCATCTCGTATCCGCGCATCAAGAATTTCTTCTGCATCGGTTCAACACTTTTTTGAGACAGGAAAATCGTAGCACGCCGCTGCGCTGGCGCCGAAAATGTATCCGCGTTGGTTTCACTAGAGGAAACCGTCGATCGCCCATCCTCCGGAGGCTTCGGCCGGCCGTCGCGCGATATCCTCCAAAACTCGGGGCGAATACCTCCTTCCGGGCGGTACGCGCCCCGCGTTGGTGCATGGCGCGGCGATTACCCGCCGCTTCGTATGGAATCGCATCCGGGCCGGTTGAAATCCGCCCCGACGGTGCCGAACGCGCCTTCCCGCCCACGCGCCGCGACAGGCCGGACGTAACTTCATGACACACCTTTCACACAAACGCACCTTTCACCACACTGAATGCCGACCATTTTGCGGTAAAGTTATCTTTTCCGTGCGTGGCCGGTCGGCTCGCCATTGGACGTCATGAAGACTGTCCGCCGAGACTGCCGCAAGGCGTCGTTCTGAACGTCACGATCCGTTCCCGTAGCATGACCACTGAAGCAATCACCACGGATTCCCTCGCGGTTGCCGAGCGCGTGCGCGAGCTGATGACCCGCAACGGCATCGGCAAGCGCCAGCAGACCACCGAGCTGTGCCGCATCCTCGATCTGAGTTTCTCGCAAGGCCACCGCAAACTGCGCGGCAGCAGCCCCTGGACGCTCGCGCAAATCAAGAAAGTCGCCGAAGCGTACGGCGAGCCCGCCGCCCAGTTGTTCGGCGCGCAAACGCTCGACCCCGGCATGGTCGGCGCCTATTCGCAGGAAGCCATCCTGTATGCGGGCGTCGCCGAGATTCCATGCACCGCCTGGATCGGCGCGCCGCTCGAAGCCGGCGCGCGCCCCGAGTTCGTCGCGTACGAACAGAACGGCCGTTGGCGCGTGCTGCGCCATACCGGCGTGCTGTACCAGAACGCATACGACGTACACAAGATCGAGATCTACCCGCGCCGTGCGGAGAGCGACAAGCTCGTCATCGCGGTGATCGATCCCGATCGCGTCAGCGCGACCGAGCTGTGCCGCTATCTCGAACGGCAAAGTTTCGCGACGGCCGCGTTCGACGGCCTCGCGGCGTTCGTCGACGCGCTGCAGGGCCAGGCCTTCGACGCGGTCCTGACCGAATGGCTGTTCGACGACGGCACGGCCGCCACCGCGATCAAGGCCGTGCGCACGTCCGACAACCCGGGCGCGCCGATTTTCGTGCTGACGGGCGACCTGCTCACCGGCCGCGCGAGCGAAGCCGACATCAGCGAAGTGATCCGCGCGTTCGACGTGGTGTGCTACGAAAAACCCGCGCGCATGGCGATCCTCAGCGCCGATCTCGCGAAGCGGCTCGCGCGCGGCTGACGTCCGCCGGGCAGGCCGCCCGTCGAACGGCCGACGCACGCGCGCCGCCGCGGGCATGAACGGGTTCCTCAGTACAATAGCCGCACCCGTTCACGCCCACGCCGGCATCCGCCGCCCAACTCCATGGCCCGCCTCATCCCCGACGACTGGAAAAGCCTCGCCGCAACCGGCGCGGCCGAACGCGAACGCGAAACGCTCGCCTCGCTCGAACACGCGCTGCCCGACAGCTACACCGTGTATCACGGCGTCCACTGGACGCGCGCAGACCAGGCGTTCTCGGTGTTCGGCGAAGCCGCGTTCGTCGTCGTGAGCCCCGCCGGCCGCGTGCTGCTGATCGAGCAGAAGGCCGGCTTCCTGCGCGAAACCCCGAAAGGGCTCGTGAAGGTCTACCTGCAGAAGGAGCGCAATGTCCCGATCCAGCTCGCGCGCACGCAGGAAACGCTGCACCGGCGGCTGACGGCGGCGCTCGGCGCGGGCGTCTACGGCGTCGAGGCGCTGCTGTACTGCCCCGACTACTCGATCCGCGACGCGTCGATCGCCGGCGTCGCGCCCGACCGCATCGTCGATGCGTCGCGCAAGGCACAGCTCGCGCAAGTGATCCTGCGGATCCTGCCCGAGGACGACGAACACTTTCCCAACGCGCCGAAGCTCCACCATTTCCTCGCTGACGAACTCGCGCTCACGCCCGACACGAGCGCGCTCGTCGGGCAGGCCGGCACGCTCGTCACGCGGTTGTCGGGCGGGCTCGCCGCATGGGCGCGCCAGCTCGACTTCACGCCGTTCCGGCTGCGCGTCACCGGCACCGCAGGGTCGGGCAAGACACAGCTCGCGGTGCAGGTGATGCGCGACGCCGTCGCGGCCGGCCGGCGCGTGCTCTACGTATGCTTCAACCGGCCGCTCGCCGACTACATCGCGCGCATCGCGCCGCCCGGCGCGAAGATTGCGAATTACCACCAGCTGTGCGACTGGGTCGCGCGCGACGGCGGCTATACGCCCGACTTCCAGGTGCCCGGCGAATTCGAACGGCTCGAGGCGCGCTTCGCGCAAGCGCCGATTCCCGAGCGCTGGCGCTTCGACGTGCTGATCGTCGACGAAGGGCAGGATTTCCATGCGCCGTGGGCGGCCGCGCTGGAGCGCCTGCTCGTGCCGGACGGCGCATGGTGGTGGCTGGAAGATCCGCTGCAGAACCTGTACATGCGCGAACCGGTCGCGCTGCCCGGCTGGGTCACGCTGAAGGCGCTCACGAATTACCGCAGCCCGCGCGACCTGCTCGAATTCGTGCGCGACGTCGTCGGCCGCGTCGAGCCGCTCGCGGCCGAACTGCGCTCGGGCAGCCCGTTCGACGGCTCCGATCCGTCGGTGTCGGCATACGGGGAAGATGGCGCGTCGGGCGACGCACTGGCGCAAGCCTGCATCGACGCGACCAAGCGCGCGATCACGCAGGCGCTGTCGCTCGGCTTCCGCAAGCAGGACATCGCGGTGCTGTCGTACCGCGGCCGCGAAGGCTCGGTGCTCGCGCCGCTCGACCAGCTCGGCCCCCACCGGATCAAGCGCTTCACCGGCAAGTACGATCTGTTCGGCAACCCCGAATATCGCGAAGGCGACGTGCTGCTCGATTCGATCTACCGCTTCAAGGGCCAGTCGGCGCCGTGCGTGATCCTCACCGAAGTCGACTTCGACACGCTCGACGCGCGTGCCGCGCGCAAGCTGTTCGTCGGCGCGACGCGCGCGACGATGAAGCTGCTGATCGTCGCGTCGTCGCGCGCGGCCGCGCAACTCGCGGACGCGGCGGGTTGACGCGGCGGGCGGGCGAACGCCTGTCCGCCCCGGGGACACTCTCCGATATCGTGGCCGTTGACACAATCGGGCACATTTCTCGATGCTCCGGCCCCTTGTCCACGCTCGTTTCGACCTCTTTAGGCCATACCTGACAGTTTGCCCGTTTGCAGCCGGCTTTTACGATGCCAGGCCATTCGTTGCAAACGGAATAGCCCATGGCCGACGTGAAAAAACTGCCGTACTACAAACCGAAAAAGGGATTGTTCGGATCGGCGTTGAGAGAATACAGGGGTTCCCAAGGGTGCGTTCCGCTTGATACGCAAAGGAGCGTATCGATCGACCGGCTTGCACCGGGGGAAAAGCCGCCGCCACCGCCTCCGAAAGCGATTTCCAGGCCTTCGAATGCCCCAAAGCCTCCTGCGCCACCTCGACCGCCGCCGCAAACCGATCAGGCAAGAACCAAAGAACCGCCGACGCAGGCGGAATCGGAAGTTTGCGAAACCCCGCCGCCTTTCGATCTCCAGGACGTGCCGATTGCGATGGACAATCTGGGCTGGAAGGTTTCAGCCAGGCTTGCGCGAATCTGGTTTGCGGGCGCGGCGCATACCTACAATGACGATCCAACGTCGGTCCAGCCAATGAATAACGATGACGTTACTCTTGATTGGGTGTTGAAATTCGGAAATGTCAGGAAAAAATACGAGAAACTTCTTGCAAACGATATCTACAGCGAGCGCTCCATACGCACAGCAACAGACATCACGAAGTCCTTTGTCAAAGAGCTATTTTTTGACATAAATTCGACATTAAATTTCAACACCTCCTCGCTTATAGGAAATTTTGACACCCTGAAAAACCTTTTCCCGACGGATCTCACAGGGGCATTGGCCAATTTTAATATTTATGCGGCCATTGGAAACGTCGAAATTTCCAGTGAAAAATACTTCAAATATGAAAAATCAAGCACCTTTTATTGCCTAAGCGCCACGGGGAAAATTACGCACATCTATGTTTACGTGAAAGACAACTACTCATTCAACGGAAAACAATATTTAGGCCACTGGAACACGCATGGAGTGATCATTGCGACAGGGTCGCTTCTCACCGGATCAGGATCGCCAAGGCGAGAATTCGACATTGATATTTGGTCAAAAAATATCAACAAACCAATCGACACCCGAAGAAGCATGTTCGGGAAATTCAAAAAACCCGACGTTTACTTTCCGATCTACAACGCAGATTACAGTCGCTGGAGAGAGAGGCATCACAGAGGCAGAGACTTCATGCTATATTCGAAGCCAGTCTATTTGAAGCTTAATAAACCGATCGACCTTAATCTTGGCGAAATATGCCGAATAGAGCCACCAGATACATTGGCCTAGCCATTGCCATTTACCTATGCGCAGGTTTGATCATTCATTTCAGTCGCCCCGCCTACGGACGATGCGATTTCTATGATCGAGCGGATACATTGGATGGCGGCATAAAAAACATGAATGGCGTTTGGTATCGATTCAAGCTGTGTGGCACTGGCGGGAATGATCAGGACGCGACCGACGACAACATCGAACTAAGCGTGTTTAGTGAAAATGGCGAGCTTCTTGCGAGACGATATTTCTCCGTCAACTGGTATCACGGAGATAGCTCTCACCCGCCCCTGCGTTACGAGGGCAACCTGGTTCGCTATATCGACTTGACCGATGAATCGAATATAAAAAAACATCTGATGATCCCCCCCTCCAAGTGGGATTGGCTTCGCGCCAGATTGCCTTTGTTTTAAAGGTTACACCCTAAGTTTTCGATTTATAAGAAACAAAGCCCCACTAGCGGGGCTTTGTTTCTCGACAGACTGCGCGCTCGGATCACCGACGAGAGCATCGACCAACCCGCGAAACAGGTCGCATCAGCCCACAGATCTGCGGCAATTCACCCGGTCACGCTCAACCCACCCGAAACGCCCCCACCGCGCGACGCAGCCCATCCGCCTGCTCCTCCAGCGACGCGGCCGCCGCGGCCGCCTGCTCGACGAGCGCCGCGTTCTGCTGCGACACCTGATCCATCTGCGACACCGCGCGGTTCACCTGCTCGATTCCGTCGCGCTGCTCGCTCGATGCGGCCGCGATCTCCGTCATGATGCCCGTCACGCGCCCGATCGCCTGCTGGATGTCCTGCATCGTCGCGCCGGCCGTACCGACGAGCCGCGAGCCCGTCGCGACACGCTCGACCGATTCGCCGATCAGCGTGCGAATTTCCTTCGCGGCGGACGCCGAGCGTTGTGCCAGCGTGCGCACCTCGCCCGCGACCACCGCGAAGCCGCGGCCCTGCTCACCGGCGCGCGCGGCCTCGACCGCCGCATTCAGCGCGAGGATGTTGGTCTGGAACGCGATGCCTTCGATCGTGCCGATAATGTCGGCGACCTTCTGCGAGCTCCGGTCGATCTCGTTCATCGTGCCGATCACCTCGCCGACGACCGTCGCGCCGCGCGTCGCGATCTCGCTCGCGCTGTCCGCGCACGCCTGCGCCTCGAGCGCGTGGTCGGCGTTCTGCTTCACGGTTGCCGTGAGCTGCTCCATGCTCGCGGCCGTCTCCTGCAGCGCCGACGCCTGTTCCTCGGTGCGCTGCGACAGGTCGGTGTTGCCGGCCGCGATCTGGTGCGTCGCCGTCGAGATCGCTTCGGAACCCTGGCTCACCTGACGTACCGTATCCGCGAGGCTGCGCTGCATGCCGGTCACCCCCTTGACCAGTTCGGCCATCTCGTCGCGCGACGACCAATGCACTTCCGACGTGAGATCCCCGTCCGACAGCCGGCGGAAATGCGACAACAGGCGATTCACCGGCTGCGTGATCGCGAAATGCAGGCCGATCGCACAACCGAGGCACGCGGCCAGGCCGAACGCGATGCCCGCGATCGCGCCCATGCGCATCCAGCCGTAATAGGTCTGCGCGGTGTCGTACACGTCCTTGCCGCGCGCCGCCTGGTACGCATCGAGCGCGTCGGTCGCCTGCGTGAGCGCGACCGACAGCGGCGGTGCGACCGTCATCAGCAACCGGTCGGCTTCGTCGCGCCGCCCTTCGCGGATCGCATCGATCAGCGGCTTCAGCGCCTGTCCGATCAGCGCCTGGCGCGCGGCATCGAGGCGGCTCGCGAGCGGGCCTTCGTCGCCGTCGTGCGGCATCGTCGCGTAGTTGCGCCACGCCGTGTCCGCCTTCGCGAGATAGCTCTCGGCCTTCTTCACGAGATCGGGCACTTCCGGCGCTTCCGGATGGAGCAGCGCCCGGTCGAGCGTCGTGCGCACGATCGTCAGGTTCAGGCTCGCCGCGGACAGCGCGGTCTTCGCGGCCAATTGCTGCGTATAGGCCTCGTCGAGCGCGCGGTTCGAGCTCTGCATGCCCGCGAGGCCGATCAGCCCCGACACGACGAGCAGCGCGGCGACGAGGCCGAGCGTGGAGAAAATCCGCGTACGGATCGAGAAACGGGAAAACAGGGCGTTCAGGTTCATGACGGCACGTGAGCGATGAAAAATGCCGCGGCAATCGGTCCGCGGCCCTCTGTATTACGGGTTGCCTGCAAAAAACTTGAGTCCGTCCCTGCATTGCGGCTGATCGTGGTCAATTTTTCAGGCGGGCAATCTCCTGTTACGACTGCAACATATCGAGGCTGGGCAGAAATTGACTAGTCAATCATCCATGACTATATTTCGATCCAATTCCCTGCCATGGCAGATATCTCGATGACAACGGACACCTTTCTTACCCCGCCCGCCGCCGAAGCGGCCCGACGCGACGCGCCGACCGGGTTGATCGTCGCCGCGCTGCTGCTCGTCATGCTGCTGTCCGCGCTCGACCAGACGATCGTGTCGACCGCGCTGCCGACGATCGTCGGCGAACTCGGCGGGCTCGACCAGTTGTCGTGGGTCGTCACCGCGTACCTGCTGTCGTCCACCGTCGTGCTGCCGCTGTACGGCAAGCTCGGCGACCTGTACGGCCGCAAGATCGTGCTGCAGGCCGCGATCGTGCTGTTCCTCGCCGGCTCCGCGCTGTGCGGCGTCGCGCAAGACATGACGCAACTGATCGTGCTGCGCGCGCTGCAAGGGCTCGGCGGCGGCGGCCTGATGGTCGTCACGATGGCCGCCATCGGCGATCTGGTTCCGCCCGATCGCCGGGCGCGCTACCAGGGGATGTTCGGCGGCGTCTACGGCCTCGCGACGATCGTCGGCCCGCTGCTCGGCGGCTTCCTGGTCGAGCATCTTTCATGGCGCTGGATCTTCACGATCAACCTGCCGCTCGGCCTGCTCGCGCTCGCGGTGATCGGCATGGCGTTCCGGCCGCACACCGCGCACGTGAAACACCGGATCGACTACATGGGCGCCGCGTTCCTCGCGACCGCCCTCACCTGCGTGATCCTGTTCACGAGCGAAGGCGGCTCGCTGCTGCCGTGGACGTCGCCGCAGCTGTGGATGACGCTCGTGCTCGGCCTCGTCGCGATCGGCGGTTTCATTTACGAAGAACGCGTCGCGGCCGAGCCGATCATGCCGCTCGACCTGTTCCGTCATCGCACCTTCGTGCTGGTCAGCCTGATCGGCTTCGTGGTCGGCGTCGCGCTGTTCGGCTCGGTCACGTTCATCCCGCTCTACCTGCAGGTCGTGAAGGGCTCGACGCCGTCGCAGGCCGGCCTGCAGCTGCTGCCGATGATGGGCGGGATGCTCGTCACGTCGATCGTCAGCGGGCGGCTGATCTCGCGGCTCGGCTCGTACCGGCCGTTTCCGATCGCGGGGACGCTGACCGGCGGCGTCGCGATGGCGCTGCTGTCGACGCTGACGCTCGATACGCCTCTGCACACGATGTACGCGTACATGGCGCTGCTCGGGATCGGGCTCGGGATGGTGATGCCCGTGCTGACGCTCGCCGTGCAGAACACGGTCGAATTCCGGCATATGGGCGTGGCGACGTCGGGCGCGACGCTGTTCCGCTCGATCGGCGGCTCGCTCGGCGTCGCCGGGTTCGGCGCGCTGTTTTCGCACGGGCTGCAATCGCGGATGACGCATGCGCTGCCGGCCGGCACCGAGCTGCCGCCCGCACTCGGCCCGGCCGCCGTGCATCAGTTGCCGGATGCCATGCGCGACGCGTACCTGCACGCGTTCGCCGGCTCGCTGCACGTCGTGTATCTGGCGGCCGCGGCGATCATCGCGATCGCGTTCGTGCTCGCGTGGTTCGTCGAGGATGCGCCGCTGCGCAAGCATCACTGAAGCGGCAGGCGGAGCGCGACGCGCCCCGCCCGCACCCGCCGTCACGCCAGCAGCACAACCCCGCCCGTCGTCGCGCGCGACTCCAGCAACCGGTGCGCATCGGCCGCCTGTTCGAGCGGCAGCCGCGCGCCGATCTCGACGTGCATCCCGCCCGCGAGCCGGTCGAGCGTCGCACGCGCGGCGTCCCGATATGCACCGACGTCGCGCGCGATGAAGCCGAGCACGCTCGGTCGTGAAAGCGCGATCGAACGGGCCGGCCCGAGTTCGTCGAGATCGAACGTCTGCCGCGCGCCGATCGCCGCCACCTGCCCGATGCTCGCAACCATCCCGAACGGACGGATCGCTCCGAGCGTGCGGGCCAGCACGTCGCCACCGATTCCGTCGATCGCATAGTCGACGCCTGCACCGCCGCCGAACGCACGCGCGGCCGCGACGAAATCTTCCTCGCGATAATCGACCACCGCTTCGGCGCCGTGCGTGCGCACGAGCGCGGCTTTCGCGGCCGATCCGACCGTGCCGATCACCCGCGCGCCGAGCGCACGCGCCCACTGCGTCGCGAGCAGCCCCACGCCGCCGGCCGCCGCATGCACGAGCACCGTATCGCCGGCGCCGACCTGCCGGACGCGATGCAGCAGCATGTAGACGGTGATCCCCTTCAGCAGCCCGGCGGCGGCGGCTTCGTCGCTCAGCCCGTCGGGAATCGGCAGCACGCGCTCGGCCGGCATCGTGCGCAGGCTCGCATAGCTGCCGGTCGGCATGCCGGCATATGCGACGCGCTGGCCGGGCACGAGCGCCGTTACGCCCGGCCCGACCGCGTCGATCACGCCGGCCGCCTCGACGCCGAGCGCGGCCGGCAGCGCGGGCAACGCGTGCGCGCCCGTCCTGAAATAGATGTCGACGAAATTCACGCCGATCGCCGTCTGGCGAATCCGCACTTCGCCGGCGCCGGGCGGCGCGACGGGCCCATCGACGCGACGCAGCACGTCGGCGTCGCCGTAACGGTCGATTCCGATCCGGACGGCGTTGGCAGTCTGGGTCATGACGTTCCTCTCTATCGAATGAAGTGACACGATCATCCCATCGTGCATAATCGAACGGAATTCACGCTGAACGCCCATCTACTGTGCAAAATTCGACCGATCACGATTCTCCCGCCGCGCGTGCGCTGCAGATGAGCTGGGACGATGTCCGCTACTTCCTTGCGGTGATGCGCGCCGGCAGCCTGTCGGCCGCGGCCCGGGCGCTGCAGGTCCAGCATTCGACGGTCGCGCGGCGCATCGACGCGCTCGAGTCGGCGCTCGGGATCCGGCTATTCGACCGGCTGCCGCGCGGCTGGCCGCCGACCGACGAAGGGCTGCACCTGGCCGAGCACGCCGCGCGCCTCGAAGCCGACGCGCATGCGTTCGCACGGGCGGCGCAGGGCGCGGCCGCGCTTGACGGCGTGGTGCGCGTATCGGCGTCGCCGGTGTTCGCCAGCCATTTCCTCGCGCCGCGCCTGGCCCGGGCGCAGCGCGCATGGCCGGCGCTGCGGATCGACCTGATCGGCGAGATGCACGCGGCGAACCTGTATGCGCGCGAAGCCGATCTCGCGGTGCGACTGTCGCGGCCGAGCGAGCCGGGGCTCGCCGCGCGCCGGCTCGGCACGATGCGCTTCGCGCTGTGCGCGGCACCGGAATGGACGGACGTGCCGCCCGACAGCTGGCCGTTCGTCGGCTACGACGATGCACTCGCGCAAACGCCGCAGCAGCAATGGCTCGAACGCTTCGCGGCCGGGCGCCGTTTTGCGTTCATCGCCAACGACCTGGCCGCGCAGCACCGCGCCTGCGCAGCCGGGGCCGGTGTCGCGCTGCTGCCGCGGTTTCTCCTCGACGATCTGGCCGCGCACGCCGGCGCACCGCTCGTCGAACTCACGAACGCGCCGCGCTGCGACATCGAGCGCGAGATCTGGCTCGTCGTTCACCCGGACGTGCGCCGGTCGCCGCGCGTGCAGCGCGTGGCCGACGCGATCGCCGATGCGGTTCATGCAGCGGACGGACGGCTGTAAAGCCGCCGAAACGCAAACGGGCTTTGCCACGCGCCGCGGCGGCCGGCATAGTAATGTCTTCACTTCGTCCGCCCTGCCGCCATGTCCACAGCTCCCGCCTGCGTCGTGCGCGACGCGACCGACGCCGACCTCGATGCGATCCACGCGATCTATGCGCACCATGTTCACCACAGCGTCGCGTCGTTCGAGGAAACGCCGCCCGACGCCGCCGAGCTGCGCTCACGCCGCGACGCGGTGCTGAACCACGGGCTCCCGTATCTCGTCGCCGAATGCGACGCTCGCGTGGCCGGCTACGCGTACGCGACGCCGTACCGCACGCGCAGCGCGTACCGCTTCACGATCGAGGATTCGATCTACATCGACGAGGCGCAGCGCGGGCGCGGAATCGGCCGCGCGCTGCTGGAGGCGCTGATCGCGCGCTGCGAAGGCGGCCCGTGGCGGCAGATGATCGCGGTGATCGCCGACGGCGGCACCGGCGGCTCGACGTCGCTGCATCGCGCATTTGGCTTCGAACCGGCCGGCCTGCTGAAGGCGGTCGGTTTCAAGCACGGCCGCTGGATCGACACGGCGCTGATGCAGCGCCCGCTCGGCGCCGGCGCGAACACGCGCCCCGCCTCGCCCGAGCCTGCCGCGGCGCGCTAAAATGGCCGCATGTCAAAACAGACTTCTTCCACGCCCGACGAGGCCGCGCCGGATTCCCGCAACGAGTACACGGTCGACGAACTCGCGCGCGTGTCCGACACCACCGTGCGCAACGTCCGCGCCTATCAGGATCGCGGGTTGCTCGCGCCGCCGGAGAAACGCGGCCGCGTGGGCATCTACGACGACACGCACGTCGCGCGCCTGAAGCTGATCAACCATCTGCTCGCGCGCGGCTACACGCTGTCGAACATCCAGGACCTGATCAAGGCGATCGACGAAGGCCACGACTTGCGCTCGATCCTCGGCCTCGAAAACGCGATCGGCGGCCGCTGGTCGCACGAGCTGCCGAAAACCTATTCGCTCGCCCAACTCGCGCAGATGTTCGGCCCGCAGGCGACCACGCAACTGTCGCGCGTGACCGAACTCGGGCTGCTCGAACGGCGCGGTCTGTCGTTCGTCGCGAAAAGCCCCGCGCTGCTCGAGGCGGCGGCCGCAATGACGAAGGAAGGGATTCCGCCGCGCGAGCTGCTCGACGTGATCAGCCTCGCGCGGCCGCATTTCGACGCGATCGCGCGGCTGCTCGTCGATCTCGTCGTGAAGCGGCTGGACCGCTACGACGCCGGCACGCTGCCGCCGGCCACCGACGTGCCCGAACTCGTCGACGCGATCTGGCGGCTGCGCCCGCTCGCGGCCGTGTTCGTCGAAGGCGAGACGAACCGCGCGCTCGAAACCGCGGCCGGCGCGTATCTCGGCGGCCGGGTCGCGACGATCCTCGACAAGAAGCTCAACGACGAAGCCGAAGCGGCGCGGCAGTCCGGTACGAGCGACACGCAACGCGACGGCGACAACGCATAGGCGCGCGGCCGTCGTGCATGCGTCGGCTTGTCGCCACGACGCGCGCGGATCCGGTTCGCGGCAAGGTCGCAGGCCATTACCGGCGGATGGCCAGAAGCGCCGCTCGGCGCGCATTCCAGCCAGACGGCCCCGCATCGCTCCGCCCACGGCCCCCTCGTCGCGACACAGTTACAAGTTATTCGTTGACGCAAGCCCGCCCGACGGTTAGTGTATGCGCCGAAGTCCAAGAAGTCCGATTGCTGTTCATCAATTGCTCGCTCCTCCCAAGCGGTATTCGTTGTCCTCTCCCTCCTTGACGCTTCACGCGCTCTTCAACAGAGCAAATCTCTATTTTTTTCTCAAGGAATCTTCATGGATACCGGTATCGTCAAGTGGTTCAACGACAGCAAAGGCTTTGGTTTCATCACGCCGGACAACGGCGGCGACGACCTCTTCGCTCACTTCTCCGAAATTCGTGCCGACGGCTTCAAGACGTTGGCTGAAAACCAAAAAGTGAGCTTCGAAACGAAGCAGGGCCCGAAGGGTCTGCAAGCGGCCAACATCAAGCCGCTGTAAAGTTTGAAGGGCCCGGCGTCCGTCGACGGACGCCGGGTCGCAGCGACATCCCCACGGAGCTTCGTCTCCTAAAGTTGGCGCGATCGGCTTCAGCTGCATCTGTTTATTCAGCAGCTTGCCACGCGCTACACGTCTCGTTGCACTTCATCCCCCTCCGGCCGCAACGCCTTATTTTCGCTTTCCGACTGCGCCAGATTCCGCTCGCAATGGCGTTGAATCGGCGTACCCGTGCGCATTTCGCACGGCACGCGCGCACTCGATCATCATTAAAATTAAAATGCACAACCAACGAATTCAACAGTACAACGGCTATGCCGTCCAACCCTCGGCGCATCGCCTGCCCGACGGGAGTTTTTCATCCAACCTGCTGCTCGAACGCGCCGATAGCACGCGCGACGAAGGCCGCTACCAGTTCTACTCGCTCGACTACTTCCCGAGCGAAGCGCAGGCGCTCGCGCATTCGGCACGCTGGGCGCGCAACTGGGTCGATACGCGCGGTTAAAGGTTGCGCGGCTGTCGATATCCGCAGACGGTCATAAAAAACCGGCGGGCAACGTGCCCGTCGGTTTTTTTGCATGGCGCGCCCGTTCACCTCCTTCACCGCAGTCCGGCACGACGCAGTCGTCCGCCCCGGCAGGCCACGATGCCAAAGCATAGGGCCGCCGCCGTCATATCCATATCGGCAATGCTTCGTTTGCGGCCGCTATCGCCCATGCGACGATTCTTCCAACCGAGCGGCGCCGGCCGCTCCCCGAAGATGTCTCGCATGGAGTTCATTCGATGATTCGTTTCACCCGCTGGATCACTCGCGCCGCCGCCGTCTCGCTCGTCGCCCTGTCCGCCGCGTCGGCATTCGCGCAAGGCGGCGCCGACAGGATCGTGCGCATCGGCTATCAAAAGGCCGGCCTGCTGTCGATCATCAAGGCGCAGGGCGCGCTCGAAGCGCGACTCAAGCCGCTCGGCTATGACGTTCAATGGTTCGAGTTCCCGGCCGGCCCGCAACTGCTCGAAGCGCTGAACGCGAACAGCATCGACTTCGGCTACACCGGCGCGCCGCCGCCCGTGTTCGCGCAGGCGGCCGGCGTGCAGTTCGTCTATGTCGGCGCGGAACCGCCGGCGCCGCATGACGAAGCCGTGTTCGTGAAGGGCGATTCGCCGATCCGGACGGTGGCCGGCCTGCGCGGCAAGAAGGTCGCGCTGCAGAAAGGCTCGAGCGCGAACTACCTGCTGCTCGAGGCGTTGAAGAAAGCCGGCGTGCGCTATGACGAAATTCATCCGGTGTATCTCGCGCCGGCCGACGCGCGCGCCGCGTTCGAAAGCGGCAATGTCGATGCGTGGGCCGTGTGGGATCCGTACTACGCGGCCGCGCAGAACGCGCTGAAGGTGCGCACGCTATCCGACTACACGGGGCTCGCGGCGACCAACAACTTCTACGAGGCAACGCGGCGTTTCGCGCAACAGCATCCCGACGTGGTCGGCGCGATCCTGAAACAGGCGCGCGAAACGGGCCAGTGGGTCAACGGGCATCCGGCCGACACGGCCGCGCTGCTTGCACCGAAGGTCGGGTTGCCCGAGGCGCTCGTCGAGACGTGGATCAAGCGGGTGCCGTTCGGTGCGGTGCCGATCGACGAACGCATCGTCGCCGCGCAGCAGGGTGTTGCCGATGCGTTTTACGCGGCGAAGCTGATTCCGCGGAAGCTGAACGTGGCCGAGAACGCATGGGTCGACAAAAACGTGGCGAGTGCGCTGGCGGCGAAGTAACGCTCACGGCCTCATCCATCAGCAGGCCGGCCGGGCGCGTCGCCCCGCCGGCCGCTTTCGTGTCCCGCGCCGCACGCGCTCAACGCAACGCTTCCGCCACCTTCTTCTGCCGCCACAGGCACAGCAGATCGCAAGCCACATGCGCGGCGGCGATCGCCGTGATGTCCGCGTGATCGTACGCGGGCGCCACCTCCACCACATCCGCCCCGACCAGATTCACCGCCCCGAGCGCCCGCACGATCGCCAGCGCCTGCGCCGACGATAATCCGCCCGCGACCGGCGTCCCCGTCCCCGGCGCAAACGCCGGATCCAGGCAATCGATATCGAACGTCAGATACGCAGGCCGCGCGCCGACGATCTCGACGATCCGCTCCACCGCCGCTCGCGAGCCATGGTCATGCACCCACGCGGCATCGAGCCGCTCGATCCCGAGAAAGTCGTCGTTCCACGTGCGGATGCCGACCTGCACCGACGTCGCGGGATCGATCAGCCCTTCCTTCACCGCCTTGTAGAACATCGTCCCGTGATTGAGGCTGTCCGGATCGTCATCGGCCCACGTATCGCAGTGCGCGTCGAAATGGATCAGCGACAGCGGCTTGCCGTAGCGCTCCGCGTGCGCGACCAGCAGCGGATAAGTGATGTAGTGGTCGCCGCCGAGCGTCAGCATCTTCGCGCCGGAGCGCAGGATCGTGCGCGCATGCTCGACGATCGCCGGCTTGATCGACAGCGGATTGTGCGCGTCGAACCAGCAGTCGCCGTAATCGATGGCCGCGAGATCGTCGAACGGATCGAAGCCCCACGGATACGGATTGAGCTCCGCGAGCTGCACGCTCGCCGCGCGAATCGCGGCCGGCCCGAGCCGCGCCCCGGAGCGATAGGTCGTCGCGAGATCGAGCGGCACGCCGGAGATCGCGACGTCGACGCCGTCGAGTGTGCGCGAGTAATTGCGGCGCATGAACGACAGCACGCCCGCATAGGTGTTTTCGATCGAGGAACCGTACGGCGCGGTGCGACGGATCGCGCCGTCGCCGTGGAGAAGTTCGGTCATGGTCGGACCTGTTTTCGTGGTGACCGCGCCGCCCCGCTTCGACTGAGTGCGCGGGCCAGGCACGGCGGGATTCATCGGGCATGTACCGGCTCGCGCATCCGGTCGCGGAGCGAGGCGGGACATCGACAACGGCAATACCGCGGCGATCGTAGCAAGCCGAATCGGAACCGTTGCCCCGGTTCAGCCGGGGCAACGCGCGAAAAAAGTCCGGTAGCGGCATCGCCGCCGGTCGCCGTCGTTTCCTAGAAGGATTCGCCGGTTTTCGCACGCCCGTCCTTCCGGATAATGGCCGGCAGCCGCGCTGTCGACGGCGCGCCGTCCACCGCAGACAACAACAAACCGGAGACACCCGCCTTGATCGCCACGCTTCCCGCCACCTACCGCCGGCTCTGGCCGCTCGCCATCGCCGCGGCGCTGCTGTACGGCCTGTCGCTCGCCGCCGCGCCCTATCCGGGCCAGGCCGCCGCGAAAGCCGTGATGGGCATCCTGCTGCTCGCGGCAGGCAGCACCTGCGGCGCGCCGCGCGAACGCGCGTGGCTGTGCGCGGCGCTCGCGACCGCCGTGCTCGGCGACGTGCTGCTCGCACTGCCCGAGTGGCCGCCGTCGTTCGTGTTCGGCCTCGGCGCGTTCCTGCTCACGCACCTGTGTTACTGCGCGATCTTCTTCCGGTGGCGCGCGCGGCCGCATGGCTGGCGCATCGTTGCGCTCGTCGGGCTGTGGATCGCCGCGCCGGCGTTGTACGTGGCGTTCTTCCCGCACCTCGGCGCGCTGCTGGCGCCGGTCGCCGTCTATATGCTCGTGCTGTGCGCGATGGCGAGTTTCGCGCTCGCCGCACGCACGCACGGCCCGCTGGTCGCGATCGGCAGCCTGATCTTCGTCGGCTCCGACACACTGATCGGCGTCGGCCGGTTCCTCGGCGGTTTTCCAGGCATCGACTACCCGATCTGGGGCCTCTATGCGCTCGCGCAGGTCACGATCGTGGCGGGGGTTTTCCATGAGGCAGTCGGCCAGCCGACCCGTCCCTGATACCGTTTCAAACAGGCCACCGCCCGCTCGCGGTCCCGCCTTTTCTTCCTCTCGCCCTGCCGACGGCCCTTTCCGCGCATTCCGCATTGCGGAAACGGGGCCGTTCCAAACCCCGCGCAGCCTTTCCCCGCGTGGCTTTCGGCCCTTAGAGCGTCGCCTCTAGCCTCTTGCGGTTTTCGGGTTCACCCACTATCGTTACATCAACCAATGTAACATTAAAAAATGAGCCAGATCGGAGACACCCGGATGAATGCTCGCACGTTGCCTTTCGGTCCGCCCGGCCATGACGGCCTGGATGAAACCATCGACATCGCCATCATCGGCACCGGCTTCGCCGGCCTCGGGATGGCGATCCGCCTGAAACAAACCGGCGTGACCGACTTCGTCGTCCTCGAGAAGGCGGCGTCGGTCGGCGGCACGTGGCGCGACAATCATTACCCCGGGTGTGCATGCGACGTGCAATCGCACGTCTATTCCTTCTCGTTCGCGCCGAACCCGCGCTGGACGCGCATGTTCGCGCCGCAGCCGGAGATCCGCGCGTATCTGGAAGACTGCGTGCAGCGCTTCGGCGTCGGCCCGCACCTGCGGCTGAATCACGAGCTGCAGCGCGCCGAGTACGACGAAGCCGCGCAACGCTGGCGCCTCACGTTCGCGAACGGCAAGCGGCTGTCGGCGCGCGTGCTGGTGTCCGGAATGGGCGGGCTGTCGCGCGCCGCGCTGCCGGCGATTCCCGGCGTGGAAACCTTCAAGGGCCGCGCGTTCCATTCGCAGCAGTGGGATCACGACTACCCGCTCGAAGGCAAGCGCGTCGCGGTGATCGGCACCGGCGCGAGCGCGATCCAGTTCGTGCCGCAGATCGCCCCGCGCGTGAAGACGCTCGCGCTGTTCCAGCGCACGCCGCCGTGGATCATGCCGAAGCCCGACCGCAACCTGACCGGTGTCGAGAAATGGTTGTTCCGCACGCTGCCGTTCACGCAGAAGATCGTGCGCAGCGGCATCTACTGGATGCTCGAATCGCGCGTGCTCGGCTTCGCGATCCATCCGTCGCTGATGAAGAACGTGCAGAAGCTCGCGCTGCGCCACATCCGCAAGCAGATTCCCGATCCGGAACTGCGCAAGACCGTCACGCCGAACTACACGCTCGGCTGCAAGCGCGTGCTGATCTCGAACGACTACTACCCCGCGCTGTCGCGCAAGAACGTCGACGTGATCACGACCGGCATCGATCGCATCGAAGCCGACGCGGTCGTGACGACCGACGGCAAGCGCCATGAAGTCGACTGCCTGATCTACGGCACCGGCTTCCAGGTGGCCGACCCGTATCCGCGCGGCGCGATCATCGGCCGCGGCGGTCTCGACATCGTCGATGCGTGGCGCGACGGCGCGCACGCCTACCTCGGCACGACGCTGCCCGGCTACCCGAACTTCTTCATGATCGTCGGCCCGAACACGGGCCTCGGCCACAATTCGATGGTGTTCATGATCGAGTCGCAGATCGAATACATCCTCGGCGCGCTGCAGGCAATGCGCCGCGAGCGCGCGGAGGCGATCGAGGTGCGCCCGCTCGTCGAGGCGCAGTACAACGACGACCTGCAGGGCAAGCTCAAGAAGGCGATCTGGTCGACGGGCGGCTGCAAGAGCTGGTACCTCGACCCGCGCACCGGCAAGAACACGACACTGTGGCCAGGCTTCACGTGGCGCTTCCGCCAGGCCACGGCGCAGTTCTCGATCGCCGATTACCACGCGTATCGCGCGCCGCACGACACGACCGCGCGGCCCGCCGCCGCGCCGGCCGCTTCCGCTTCCACGTCCGCCGAAGCGGCCTGAGCCAGACAAGGAGCCATCGACATGAGAGATTTCACCAACAAGGTCGCCGCGATCACGGGTGCCGGCTCGGGCATGGGCCGCGCGCTTTCGATCCAGCTCGCGCAGGCCGGCTGCCACGTGTCGCTCGCCGACAAGAACGGCGTCGGCCTCGCCGAAACCGAACGGATCGTCCGTGCGATCGCGCCGAACGTGCGCGTGTCGACGCGCGTGCTCGACGTCGGCGATCGCGACGCGATGTTCGCGTGGGCCGACGACACCGCGAAGGTGCACGGCAAGGTCAACCTGATCTTCAACAACGCGGGCGTCGCGCTGTCGAGCACGATCGAAGGAATGGACTACAGCGATCTCGAGTGGATCGTGAACATCAACTTCTGGGGCGTCGTGCACGGCACGAAAGCGTTCCTGCCGCACCTGAAGGCATCGGGCGACGGCCACGTGATCAACACGTCGAGCATCTTCGGGATCTTCGCGCAGCCGGGCATGAGCGGCTACAACGCGACCAAGTTCGCGGTGCGCGGCTTCACCGAATCGCTACGCCAGGAACTCGACATGATGAAGTGCGGCGTGTCGGCCACCTGCGTGCATCCGGGCGGCATCCGCACGAACATCGCGCAGTCGAGCCGCGTCGCGAAGAACATGGTCGGCTTCATCGTCGAGAGCGAACAGCAAGGCAAGGACAGCTTCGAGAAGTTCTTCATCACGACCGCCGACGACGCCGCACGCACGATCCTCGCCGGCGTGCGCAAGAACAAGCGCCGCGTGCTGATCGGCCGCGACGCGAAGGGCGCGGACTGGATGGCGCGCATCCTGCCGGCCGCGTACCAGGCGCTCGTCGTGCTCGCGACGCGCCGCGAGGCCGCGAAGGCCCGCCGTGCCGCACGCGGCACGCCGGCACCGGTGCATGCCACCTACAACAACGCAGGCAATCAGGGAGAACAATCATGACGACACCGAACATGATGCCCGTACGGCGCGACATCCGTTTCGCGCTGCCACCCGAACGCGCGAAGGACTGGCATGTGCAGGGCGTGCCGGTCACGCACTTCATGAATGCGCTGTCGCTGCTGTTCCCGGCCGGCGAACGCTTCTTCATGGATTCGGTGCGCAACTACCGCGACCGGATCGAGGATCCCGAGCTGAAGAAGCAGGTGATCGGCTTCATCGGGCAGGAAGCGATGCACACGCGCGAGCACATCGAATACAACGACCTGCTGCAGGCGTCCGGGCTGCCCGCGCACAAGCTCGACAAGCGGTTGTGGACGATCCTCGGCTTCTTCAAGAAGACGCTGCCGCATTCGATGCAGCTCGCGATCACGATCGCGCTCGAACACTATACGGCGATCCTCGCGAACCAGTTGCTGTCGGGCCACGAGCACCGGATCGACGGCTCGGTCGAAGGCTACCAGCAGATGTGGATGTGGCACGCGATGGAGGAAACCGAGCACAAGGCGGTGTCGTACGACGTATGGAACGTCGTGATGAAGCCCGGCCTCGGCAGCTACCTGCTGCGCACCGGCACGATGCTGCTGACGACCATGATGTTCTGGACGATCGTGTTCGACTTCCACGTGCGGCTGATGCTGTCGCACCGTCGCAAGCATGGCCGGTTCGGCGGCATGTGGCGCCTCGTGAAGTATCTGTACAGCCCGCGGACCGGCGTGTTCCCGAGCATCGCGCGCGAATGGCTCGACTACTTCCGCCCGGGCTTCCACCCGTGGGATCACGACAACCATCAGTACCTGCAGGAACTCGACACGCTGCTCGAGAACATCGACGCGACCAACGCGCGCTATGCGGCGCAAGCCGCCCCGCGCCGCGTGCCGCTGCATTCGGTTGCGCAGGCATGACGCGATGGCACGCGCTCACGAGATGCTGACCGTCCGGTCCGGCGACGTGAAACTCGCCGTCTACGTCAGCGGGTCGCGTCGCGCGCCGCCGCTGATCCTCGTGCATGGCTACCCGGACTCGGCGGCCGTGTGGGCGCCGATCCGCGCGCGGCTCGCGAAGCGCTACCGCGTGATCGCGTACGACGTGCGCGGCGCCGGTGCATCCGATGCGCCGCGCCGCCGCGCCGACTACACGCTGGAGCGGCTCGCCGGCGACCTGAAGGCGGTGGCCGACGCGACCTGCGGCGGCCGGCCGTTCCACCTGGTCGGCCACGACTGGGGCTCGATCCAGTGCTGGGAGGCCGTGACCGACCCCGCGTTCCGCGGCCGCATCGCGTCGTACACGTCGATCTCCGGCCCGTGCCTCGATCACGTGTTCCGCGCGAAGATGCGGCTCAGGCAGAGCCTGAAATCCTGGTACATCGCGTTCTTCCATCTGCCGGTCGTGCCGTCCCTGGTGTGGCGGCTCGGCGGCGCCGCGCTGTGGCCGCACTGGCTGCAGCTCACCGAACGCGTGCGCGCCGAGCGCGATCCCGTGCAACTGAAGAACGCGCTGAACGGGATGCAGATGTACCGTGCGAACTTCCTTGCACGGGCCCGCAAGCCGCGTGAGCGGTACGCACAGGCGCCGGTGCAGATCCTCGTGCCGGTGCGCGACCGCTACGTGACGCCCGAGATGTCGGTCGACCTCGACCGCTGGCTCGGCGAGCACGTGCGCGAGGAAATCGACGGCACGCACTGGATCGTGCTGCGCCATCCGGACCTGATCGCGTCGCGGATCGACCGGTTCGCGGCCGCGCATGAAAGACCCGCGGTCGCCGAGGCATCGGCGACCGCACCGGCCGCGCGAACGGAAGCCGCGGTTCAGCGCAGCGGCGGCAGGCGCTTGAACAGCGTTTCGTAGTCGATCACGAGCCCGTCGTCGTCGATGTCCATCTCCGCGGTGAAATTCCGGAAGATGCCTTCGTAGCGATAGCGGCGGCCGGGTTCGATGCACGCGTACGCCTGCTTGACCGGCGTGACCTTCAGATCCGGCGTCGAGATGTACGCGACGTCGATCGGTCGCCGCTCTCCGCGCGCGAGCCCCAGGCGGCCGATCGGCAGCGAATTCGTGAACGGCGTCGCGGCGATGTCGATGTCGATGCAGCCATCCAGCTCGTGCAGCTCCCGCCCTGAACCGTCGCGCCAGTGCCCGGCTCCGTCGCCGTGCAGTTCGAGCGTGCCGCCGCCCATCACCTTGAGCACCGCGTACTTCACCCGCCACTGCGGATCGCACTCGACCCGGTACGCGAGCCCGTACGCACGGCCGTACCGCTGACCGACCACGGCGCTTTCGACGACGATCGCGCCGCCGCTCCGGTCGAACGTCAGATGTTCGACCCCGTCGCCTTCGAGCGACGACCAACGTAGTTCGCGCATCGTTCCACCTCCTTGGTATCCCGCGTCGGGGCATCGTCACATAAATCGTCGCTATCCGGAATGCCGCCGTCGATCGAGTCCAACTCGCATCAGTCGTGTTCGTCGGCCAGGTCCGGCCACTCGTACGGTAGCCCGGTCGCTGGAGCCGTGAAGCCAACGCGCATGGATCACCCCCTCGGCAACCCAGCCCCAAATCCTGACTATCCAGGATTCCCTATTTCGGTGCACCGGATTGTGTCCTATGCTCGCGGCTCATCCCATCCCGCCGCCATCATGCCTACCGCCCGTCCCGCCTCGCCGTCGATCGACCTGCGCATGCTGCTGCGCGGCATCGGGCAGATCGTGCTGCAGGCGAATGCGCTCACCGGTGCGCTGCTGCTCGCCGCGCTGGCGCTGAACGACCTGCGGCTCGCCTGCGCGGCGCTGGTCGGCTCGGCCGCCGCCAGCATGACGGCCGTGCTGACGGGCGCCGAACGCCGCGACGTCGAACAGGGGTTGCACGGTTTCAACGGCGCGCTGGCCGCGCTGATCGCCGTATCGTTCGCGCCCAGTCCACTCGTCGCGGTCGCGCTGGTGCCGCTGGTCGCGATCGGCGCGGCGCTCGTGCAACGCGCGATGCGGACGTCGCTCGCGCGCTGGCGCCAGTGCCCGTATTCGAGCCCGTGCCTGGCCGTCACCGCGCTGTGGCTGCCGTTTGTCGCGGTGCAGCATGCGGACGGTGCGACCGCCGCACCGGTGCCGACGCTCGCTGGCGCAACCGACGCGCTGCTGTCGGGCATCGCTCAGACCACCTTCGCGCAAGGCGCATGGGCCGGCGCGCTGGTCGTCGCCGGCCTCGCCCTCGCGTCGCGCCGCGCGGCCGCATTCGCGCTGGGCGGCGCGATCGTGTCGACCGTGCTGCTGGTCGCGCTCGGCGCGAGCGACGCGTCGTTCGCCGACGGCCTGCTCGGTTTCAACGGCGCGCTCGCCGCGCTCGCACTGATGGCGCGCGGGCCGCGTGCGGCGTTCGCGGCCGCCGCACTCGCCGCGCTGATCCAGTGGCTCGCGATGCGCGCGGGCTTCCCCGTGTTCACGGCACCGTTCGCGCTCGCGACGTGGGTGACCATCACCGTCGCGCGCCGCCTCACCCTCGGAGAACCCGATGTCATTCGCACACCGTCCTGATGCCGTGAAGCCCGGCGGCCCGATCTCCGACGCCGAACGCAGGCTGCGCGTCGACCTCGCCGCCGCATATCGGCTCGTCGCGCTGAACGGCTGGGACGACCTGATCTACACGCATTTGTCCGCGACCGTGCCCGGCGAACCCGGCCACTTCCTGATCAACCCGTTCGGCCTCACGTTCGACGAGGTTCGCGCATCGAACCTCGTGAAGATCGACGTGGCCGGCAACCGGATCGGCGACAGCGAGCATGCGGTCAACGCGACCGGCTTCGCGCTGCATGCGGCCGTGCACGCCGCGCGCGCCGACGCCGTCTGCGTGATGCACCTGCACAATACGGCCGGCATCGCCGTGTCGATCCAGCGCGACGGGCTGTTGCCGGCATCGCAGCACGCGCTGCGCTTTCATGGCGATCTCGCGTACCACGACTACGAAGCGCTCGCGTTCTCGCCGGCCGAAGGCGCGCGGCTGACCGCGAGCCTCGGCGCGAAATCCGCGATGCTGCTGCGCAACCACGGCACGCTGACGGTCGGCCGGACCGTCGCCGAAGCGTACGTGCTGATGGATACGCTGATCAAGGCGTGCGATATCCAGGTGCGCGCGCAAGCAGGCGGCGGACCGCTCGTGCTGCCGGCGCCGGCCATCGCGGAGCGCACCGCCGAACAGTTGCGCGACGGCGGCGCGGTCGAAGGCGAACTGGAATGGCCGGCGCTGCTGCGCCGGCTCGACCGGATCGATCCGTCGTATCGCGACTGACTGCGCTTGCGCACCCGACCGAATCGTTCATCGTCAATCGTTCAATCCCAACCGGAGCCTATGTCATGCCGACTTTCAACATCCAGCTTTTCGAAGGCCGCACCGTGGAGCAGAAGCGCGCATTCGTCGAAGCAATCACGCGCGTCACGTGCGAGACGCTCGGCTGCACGCCGGGCTCGGTCGACATCATCCTCACCGACGTGAAGAAAGAGAACTGGGCAACCGCCGGCAAGCTGTGGAGCGACGAGCGCTGAGCGCCGACGGCAGCGTCGCGTCGGCGCCGTCCGCCCTGCGCTGAACCCTGCATCGCGGCGCGCGCGAGCGGCGCTGCATGCGGGTTTCTCCGCCCTGCGCCCTTGTGCGCCCGCACATCGCTTTGTCACGCAATCGGCGCATAATGCCGGACAGACGCAGCAGCCAATGGCCACCCGACGGAGACCGCCATGGAAGCGAAGAACGAGGAAGTCGTCGCACACCTGCTCGCCGATGTCGTCGAATTCGCGCGCGCCCGCCTGCCCGACGCCACGTTCCGGACCGTCGAACCCTTCCTGCGCCATTACTACGATTTCGTCGATGCCGACGATCTGCAGAGCCGCGGCATCGCCGACCTGTACGGCGCCGCGATGGCGCACTGGCAGACCGCCCAGAAATTCGTGCCCGGCAGCGAACGCCTGCGCGTGTACAACCCGATCCTCGAACAGCACGGCTGGCATTCCGACCACACGGTGATCGAGATCGTCAACGACGACATGCCGTTCCTGGTCGACTCGGTGACGATGGCCATCAACCGTCTCGGGCTCGCGCTGCATTCGGCGCTGCATCCGGTGTTCCGCATCTGGCGCGGCGCCGGCGGCGGCATCGAGCGCGTCGACGCGGGCGGCGCGACCTCCGGCGACGGCCATTCGCAACTCGCGTCGTTCATCCATTTCGAAGTCGACCGCTGCGGCGACGCCGCGCTGCTCGACACGCTGCGCGAGGACATCGCGCGCGTGCTCGGCGACGTACGCGCGTCGGTCGAGGACTGGCCGAAGATCGTCGACATCGCCCGCGCGACGATCAAGGAGATGAAGGCGCGCGAATCGACGGCGGAGGACATCGAGGCGCGCGCGTTCCTCGAATGGATGGCCGCCGATCACTTCACGTTCCTCGGCCAGCGCGACTACGCGCTCGTGTCGGACGGCACGGGCTTCGGCCTGCGCGGCATCGAGGGCTCGGGCCTCGGGATTCTGCGCGAATCGCTGCGCACGTCCGGCGCAGCCGACGTGACGCCGTTGCCGCCCGCCGCCGCCGACATCATCACCGGCCAATGGCCGATCTTCGTGACCAAGGCGAATTCGCGCGCGACGGTGCACCGGCCCGGCTACCTCGATTACGTCGGCGTGAAGCTCGTCGGCGCCGACGGCAAGGTCACCGGCGAACGCCGCTTCATCGGGCTCTACACGTCGACCGCCTATTTCGGTTCGTACACCGAGATTCCGATCGTGCGCCGCAAGTGCGCGAACATCGTGCGGCGCGCGGGCTTTTTGCCGAAGGGGCATCTCGGCAAATCGCTCGTGACGGTGCTCGAAACCTATCCGCGCGACGAACTGTTCCAGGCCGACGAAGACCAGCTCTACGACATCGCGCTCGGCATCCTGCGCCTGCAGGAACACCAGCGCACGCGGCTGTTCGTGCGGCGCGACCGGTTCGACCGCTTCGTGTCGTGCCTCGTGTTCGTGCCGCGCGACAAGTACAACACCGACCTGCGCCGCCGCATCGCGAAGCTGCTGGTCGACGCGTACAACGGCGTGAACGTGGAATTCACGCCGCTGCTGTCGGAATCGGCGCTCGCCCGCATTCACTTCGTCGTGCATGCGGAGCCGGGCACGATGCCCGACGTCGACACACGCGAACTCGAAACGCGGCTCGTGCAGGTCACGCGCCGCTGGCAGGACGATCTCGCCGACGCGCTGCTCGACGCATTCGGCGAAGAACAAGGCAACCGTCTGCTGCAGCGCTATGCGGAGTCGTTCCCGGCCGGCTATCGCGACGACTATCCGGCGCGCACGGCCGTGCGCGACATCGAGCTGATCGAGCGCGTGAAGGATTCGGGCCAGCTCGCGATGAACCTGTACCGGCCGATCGAGGCCGAGCCGCGCGCGTTCCGCTTCAAGGTGTATCGCGCGGGCGACCCGATCGCGCTGTCGCGCAGCCTGCCGATGCTCGAACATCTCGGCGTGCGCGTCGACGAGGAGCGGCCGTACCGGATCCAGACGCAGGATGCCACGCATGCGTGGGTACACGATTTCGGCCTCGAGCTCGCCGACGATACCGAATTCGACATCGAGCGCGTGAAGAGCCTGTTCGAGGATGCGTTCGACCGGATCTGGAGCGGCCGGATCGAGAACGACGACTTCAACCGCCTCGTGCTGCGCGCGCACCTCAGCGCACGCGAAGTGACGATCCTGCGCGCGTATGCGAAATATCTGCGGCAGGTCGGCTCGACCTTCAGCGACGCGTATATCGAACGCGCGCTGACCGGCAATCCGGCGATCGCGCGGCAACTCGTCGAACTGTTCGTGCTGCGCTTCGACCCGCGCATCGGCGACACGCGCGACGTGCAGGCCGAACGGCTGCTGAAGGCGATCGAAGGCGCGCTCGACCAGGTGCCGAACCTCGACGAGGATCGCATCCTGCGCCAGTTCCTCGGCGTGATCAACGCGACCGAACGCACGAACTACTTCCTCGCCGACGCGAACGGCGAATCGAAGCCGTACCTGTCGTTCAAGTTCAACCCGGCGAAGGTACCGGGCCTGCCCGAACCGAAGCCGATGTTCGAGATCTGGGTGTATTCGCCGCGGGTCGAGGGCGTGCACCTGCGCGGCGGGCGCGTCGCGCGCGGCGGCCTGCGCTGGTCGGATCGACGCGAGGATTTTCGCACCGAGGTGCTCGGGCTGATGAAGGCGCAGATGGTGAAGAACGTCGTGATCGTGCCGGTCGGCTCGAAAGGCGGCTTCGTCGTGAAGAACCCGCCGCCGCCGAGCGATCGCGAAGCGTGGATGCGCGAAGGCATCGCGTGCTATCAGACGTTCCTGCGCGGGCTGCTCGACCTCACCGACAACCTCGCCGGCAACGCGATCGTGCCGCCGCGCGACGTGGTGCGCCACGACCCCGACGATCCGTATCTCGTCGTCGCCGCCGACAAGGGCACGGCCACCTTCTCCGACTATGCGAACGCGATCTCGCACGAATACGGTTTCTGGCTCGACGACGCGTTCGCGTCCGGCGGCTCGGTCGGCTACGACCACAAGAAGATGGCGATCACCGCGCGCGGCGCGTGGGAATCGGTGAAGCGGCACTTCCGCGAGATGGGCGTCGACACGCAGGCGACCGACTTCACCGTGGTCGGCGTCGGCGACATGTCGGGCGACGTGTTCGGCAACGGGATGCTGCTGTCGCCGCATATCCGGCTCGTCGCCGCGTTCGATCACCGGCACGTGTTCCTCGACCCGAACCCCGACCCGGCAACGAGCTTCGCGGAGCGCCAGCGCATGTTCGCGCTCGAACGCTCGAGCTGGGCCGACTACGATACGTCGGTGATCTCGCCCGGCGGCGGCGTGTATCCGCGCACCGCGAAGACGATCCCGCTGTCCCCTGCCGTGCAGGCCGCGCTCGGCATCGACGCGCACGCGCTGCCGCCGACCGAGCTGATCCGCGCGATCCTGCAGGCGCCGGTCGACCTGCTGTACAACGGCGGCATCGGCACCTACGTGAAGGCCGCGCGCGAAACCCATGCGCAGGTCGGCGACCGCGCGAACGACGCGGTGCGCGTGAACGGCGCGGACCTGCGCTGCAAGGTCGTCGGCGAAGGCGGCAATCTCGGCTGCACGCAGTTCGGCCGCATCGAGTTCGCGCAGCGCGGCGGCCGGATCAACACCGACGCGATCGACAACTCGGCCGGCGTCGATTGTTCGGATCACGAAGTCAACATCAAGATCCTGCTCGGGCTCGTCGTGTCCGACGGCGAGATGACCGAGAAGCAGCGCAACGCGCTGCTCGCCGAGATGACCGACGAAGTCGGGCTGCTCGTGCTGCGCGACAACTACTACCAGACGCAGGCGCTGTCGATCGCCGGCCGCTATGCGGTCGAATTGCTAGACGCCGAGGCGCGCCTGATGCGCTGGCTCGAGCGCGCGGGCCGCCTGAACCGCGTGATCGAATTCCTGCCGACCGACGACGAAGTCGCCGAGCGGCAGGCCGCGAAGCTCGGCCTCACGTCGCCGGAACGCGCGGTCCTGCTCGCGTACAGCAAGATGTGGCTCTACGACGCGCTGCTCGAATCCGACGTGCCGGAGGATCCGCTGGTGGCCGCGATGCTCGTCGACTACTTCCCGAAGCCGCTGCAACAGCGCTTCAGCGAGCCGATGCGCCGCCATCCGCTGCGCCGCGAGATTCTCGCGACGCACCTCACCAACGCGCTCGTGAACCGCGTCGGCTGCGCATTCGTGCACCGGCTGATGGAGGAAACCGACGCGAAGCCCGGCGACATCGTGCGCGCGTGCATCATGGCGCGCGACGTGTTCGACCTCGATGCGGTGTGGCGCGATATCGACGCGCTCGACAACCGCGTCGCCGACGACGTGCAGGCGCGCATGTTCGTCGACGTCGCGCGGCTGCTGGAGCGCGCGGCGCTGTGGTTCCTGCGGCATCTGCAGTCCGGCGCGGTGGCCGACGGCGGTGTCGCCGGATTGATCGCGCGCTGCCGCGACGCGGTGCAGCGCATCGCGCCGCAACTGCCGTCGCTGCTGCCGGCCGACGATCTGGAAGCGCTGTCCGAGCGGCAGCGCGTGCTCGTCGACGCCGGGGTCGACAGCGCGCTCGCGGTACGTGTCGCGAGCGGCGACATCTCGGCCGCGCTGCTCGACATCGCCGAAGTGGCGGCGACCTGCAACCGCAGTCTCGAACTCGTTGCGGGCGTCTATTTCTCGCTCGGCATGCTGCTCAATTACGGATGGATCGGCGAACGCGCGGCGAACCTGCCGACGCCGACGCACTGGGACATGCTCGCGCGCGCCGCCGCGCTCGCGGAAATTGCGCGGCTCAAGCGCACGCTCGCGACGAGCGCGCTCGCGGAATCGCCGGATTCGACCACGCCGGACACGATCGTCGGCGCGTGGCGCGTGCGCCGCGAGGCCGCGCTCGCGCGCTACGAGCACCTGCTCGCGGACCTGCGCGCATCCGGCGGCGCGAGCCTCGCGGTGCTGCTCGTGGTCGTGCGGGAAATGGCCGTGCTCGAACGCGCGTGACGCACGTGACGCGCATGACGAAGGCGACGGGTCAGACTGTCGCGACGAGTAATTCTTCCGCGCGGTTCGGCGGCCGCAGGCCGTCCGTGCGATCGGCGAAATAACGACGCGTCAGCTCGGCGGCCGACACGTGTTCGGCCTGCGCGAAGCCGGCCTCCAGGGCAAGCGCCTGGATCTCGTCCGGCACGAAGAAGCTGATGAACGGCGTGCCGCTCGCGCGCGCGCCCTTCGCGGCCATTTCCAGCCCCGGGCGCACGTCCGGATCCGCATTCTCCAGCGGCCACAGGAACGTCATCGCGAACGTCGAACCTGGCGCGAGCGACGCGACTTCGCGCAACGCGGCCGCATTCGCTTCGCGCGTCAGGTACATGCTGACGCCGGTGGACACCACGACCGCCGGCCGGCCCGCATCGAAGCCCGCGCCGACGAGCGCGTCGCGCCACGACTGCCTTGCCTCGAAATCGACCGGCACGAAACGCAGCCAGTCGGGCACGCCGAAGCCGAGCTCGGCCAGGCGGCGCTGCTTCCAGCGCTGCGGCGCCGGCGGGTCGACTTCGAACACGGTCACGCGCGACGCCATGTCCGGCCGGCGCTGCACGAAGCTGTCGAGCCCCGCGCCGAGGATCACGTACTGGCTCACGCCGCGCGCGGCCTGCTCGATAACGAGATCCTCGATGAAACGCGCCCGCGCGACGATCGACGCGCGAAACGGCCGCGTGAACTGAGGATCCATGTCGCCGCGCTGCTGCCAGCCGGGTGCCGGCGCGAGCAGTTGCAGCCCGATTTCGTCGGCGAGCACATGCGGCGGTGCATCGAGCTCGACGTGCAGCGCGCGCCAGAGCGCGACGCGCGCGGCCGTGCTGTCGGGCGCGTCGTCTTCGCGGGTATCCGTCATGGCGACCTCACGCGTGCTGCTTGCCCGGCGCCTGCAGGCGCCACACCCGGCCGTCCGGATCGCGCACGGTCATGTCGCGCGTGCCCCAGTGGGTGTCCTCGAACGGCGTGACGACCTCGACGATCGGCTGCGGCTGCACCGCCTGCTCGTCGGCCACCTTGATCACGACCTGCATGTCGGGCTTTTCGCTCGGCGGCACTTCGGCGATGAACAGGAACGGGCCGTCGCCGCTGCGCAGCTGGCCCGAGTGGTGATCGGTTTCGAATTCCAGCTTGAAGCCCAGCGCCTGGAAGAACTTCGCCGACTTGCCCCAGTTGTGCGTCGTCAGGTACACGGCTTCGATACGCTCGGATGACATGTCACGCCTCCTTGTTGGACGGTTCCGCGCCGGGCGGCGGCGCGGCCAGATACGCGCGCAATGCGTCGGCCACCAGCGCGGACAGCGATTGCTCCGTTTCGATCGCGCGATGCTTGACCTGCCGGATCAGGCCGAGCGGCAGGTACACGTTGAATTGCTTCACTTCTTCGTCGGTCATGGAGACTAGTATGCTAGCAAACTAGTAAAAGTCAAATGCGGCAATGAAGGAGGCGGCCGACTCGGTCACGGCGGGCCGCCGTCGGGGGTGTCCGTCCGCGTTACCGCGCTGTTCGCGCCGCGAGCCGCGAGCCGCGAGAACAGCGTGTCGAGATCGAATCCCGCCGTGTTGATGCCGATCGTGTCGCGCAGGCACGCGGCCCAGTCGGCGGCATTCTCGAACGTGACCGTGCGCCCGGCCCCCGCCGCGTCGCGCAGCGTCAGCACGGTATTGAGCAGCGCCGCGCGGCCGTCGGGCAGCACGCGGCACGCGATCAGGTCATTCACGAAAATCGATTCGGGATAGGTCGACGTGAACCAGTTCGCCGCGTCGTAATCGATCCATTCGGCCGGCTTCAGCGAGAAGCGGTAGGTCGTGTGCCAGCCGTCGGGAATCTCGAACTGCATGTCGAATTCGCCGTCGACCGGCGCATCGATCACGCGAAACGCGCCGTGCGGCGTCGGTTGCCGCTCGCCCGGCGCGAAGCGCAGCGGCGCGGTCAGCGTCGCGCTGCCGAAGCCGATATCCGCGAGCCACGCCGCGCCGTCGAGGTCGATGCGCAGCAGCATGTGCGTCTGCGCGGTGACGATCTCGGGCGGCCGCATCCAGCGCACGCGCGCGATCAGCGGCGTCACGTTGAAACCGATCGTCGTGAGCGCGGTATAGAACAGCTTGTTGAGTTCGAAGCAGTAGCCGCCGCGGTGGCGTTCGATCACCTTGTCGACGATCGCGGGCAGGTCGAGCGCGACACCCGCGCCGGTCAGCGGATTGAGGTTTTCGAACGGAATCGCCTGCGGGTGCAGCAGATGCAGCCGGCGCAACACGTCGAGCGTCGGCTCGGCCGGGCCGTCGTAGCCGATGCGGGAGAAATAGCGCGAGAGGTCGAACGAGTCAGTCATGAACCGGCACCGATAAAAGGGACCCGTCACGATAGCATCGCGCGAAATCCCCATGTTGTGCGGGACGATCGTCCGGAGCCGGCGTGCGCGATGCCGGCCACGCATCGCACCCGCCGTCGCGCTACGTCACGGCAGCAGCTTCAGCGCGGACGACGCGACCGACGGCACCGAAATGCCCTGGCTCGTCGCGAACTGCACGGCCTGGCTGAGCGTCGCGGCAAGCGACTGCAACTGGCCCGGCGCGCTTTGCGCGATATACGTCGCGGCCTGCATGTTCTGCGGATTCAGGCCCGACTGCAGCAGCGACGCCGCGCTCGTCGAACCGAGATTGCCGAGCCCCGACTGCAGTTGCGAATACTGCGTGAGCCCCTGCCCGAGCGAGGCGAGGCCGTTGCTGAACGCCTGCTTGTCGATCGGGCCGTGCGTGGCGCCGCCGCTCGCGAACGCCTGGCCGAGCGCCTGCGACACCGATTGCTGCGCGCCGCCCATCTGCGACAGCGTGGCGGGCGACAGCACATCGCCGCCGGACAACTGGCTCGCGGCCTGCCGCGCCTGCCCGGCCGCCCCCGTCAGCCCCATCGCCGATGCGAGCGACGACTGGCCGTTCAGCACCTGCTGGTTCGCACCGACATAGGCCTGCAGCAACTGCGCGACACCGCCCTGCGCCGGCGCCGCCTGCTGTTGGCCGCCGCCGAGCAACGACGCGCCGATCGACTGCAGGTCGAGCTGTGCATGTGCGGCGCCGCTCACCAGGATGCCGAACGCGATGCCTGCCGAGGCCAGATACCGGCCCGTCGCGCGAATGTGCTTCATGTGTTTCCCTCGTGCCCGAATGGTCGAGGCGATATTGTCGAAGCGCGTCGCGCGGCGCCGCAACGACTGAAACACATCGAAACGAAATCGCCGCGCGCCGCCGCTTGCAATTCCGGGACCAACGAACGTCGTCGCGCCGATTCGTCCGCGTTTGCGGTGCGATGTCGCGCGCGTGCCGGCATTCTTTCTCCGGTTGCGTCAATGGACGCTGGCTCCGGTGTGCGCAGGCGGCGCGACGAAACACCGTCAGAGGCGCGTGTCGCGTCGGGCGATGCAAAGCAAAACCGGCAACGCGTCGCCGGCGCTTCGTCACCGCGCCGCTACGGCCCGCGTGCCGGCAGCGCCGTTACGCTGCCATCCACGCCGGCAACCGCTCGCCGACCCAATCGGCCGCCTGCTCATAACCGCGCGCAAGCTGCAGCACGGCGAGATCGGCGCGCGGACGCCCGATCAGCTGCATCCCCATCGGCAACCCCGCGTCGTTGAAGCCGACCGGCACGTTCATCACCGGGCAGCCGGCCAGCGTCCACGGTACGACCGTTTCCATCCAGCGGTGGTAGGTATCCATCGCGCGGCCCGCGATCTCCTTCGGCCAGCGCTGGTCGACGTCGAACGGGAACACCTGCGCGGTCGGCGCCGCGATGAAGTCGTAACGGTCGAAGAAGCTCAGCACCGCCTGATGCCACGCGGTCCGTTCGACGCTCGCGTCGAACACCGCCGCGCCCGGCATCGCGAGCAGGCCTTCGACCTCGTAGATCGCCTCGGGCTTCAGCAGCGCGCGGCGCGCCGGGTCGCGATAGTGCGCGAGCAGCCCGCCGCCCGACAGCAAGTGCCGGTGCGTGAGCCACAGACGCCAGATCCGGTCGGGCGCGAAGGCCGGCAGCGCCGCATCGACGTCGCAGCCGATCTCGCGCAGCGTCGCCAGCCCGCGCTCGCACTGCGCGAGCACGCCGGCCTCGGTCGCGAGATAGCCGTTCCAGTCGCCGACCCACGCGATGCGCTTGGCGCGCAGGTTCGCGTCGAGCGGCTGCGCGAACACGGCCGGATCTTCCGCGAGCGACAGCGGATCGTTGCGGTCGTAGCCGGCCTGGATCGCGAGCAGTTGCGCGACGTCGCCGACGGTGCGGCCCATCGGCCCTTCGATGCCGAGCTGCTGCATGAACACGTCGACGCCCGGCCAGCGCGGCACGCGGCCCTGCGACGGACGGAAGCCGTAGATATTGCAGAACGCCGCCGGATTGCGCAGCGACCCGCCGAAATCGCTGCCGTCCGCCACCGGCAGCATCCGCGACGCGAGCGCCGCCGCCGTGCCGCCGCTGCTGCCGCCCGCGCTCTTCGTCGGGTCGTACGGGTTGCGCGTCGCGCCGTAGACCTCATTGAACGTGTGCGAACCGAGCCCGAACTCCGGCGTATTCGTCTTGCCGATGAAGATCGCGCCGGCCGCGCGCATGCGCGCGACACCGACGGAATCGGCCTGCGGCACGTTCTCACGGAAGATCGGCGAGCCGTAGGTCGTGCGCAGCCCCTTCGTCATCGCCAGATCCTTCGGTGCCTGCGGGATCCCGTGCAGCCAGCCGCGATAGCCGCCGCGCGCCAGCTCCGCATCCTTTTCCGCGGCTTCCGCCAGCAGCGCATCGCGGTCGCGCAGCGCGACGATCGCGTTGATCGCGCCGTTCACGCGCTCGATATGGTCGAGATACGCACGCATCGTCTCGACGCACGAAACCGCCTTGCTGCGGATCGCCGACGCAAGCTCACCGGCCGACAGGCGCACGATCGGATCGACGGAAATGGAAGCGGGAGCGAGAAACTGCGGGGCGCCGTGCGGCATGCGAGGTCTCCTGGGAAGCGGTATCGGGTGGCGCGCCGCCCGGCGGCGGCCGCCGCTCTACTCTACGCGACGCGATCCGGACAACCTCCGATATTTCGCGGCGCAATTCATTGCGGATTCGACTGAATCGCGATGCCGCTGGCGACCGGGGGGGCCGGCGCCGCCGCTCCCTGCCGTTTATGCGCATAAACTTAAATTTCTTATATTTTTAATCGGTGCGTCACGGGACCGCGCGCGTTAACGACATTTTTATGCAGCCAACCGATCTCTTTAGATCGCTTCGTCCGGCCGCCCGCTACGCTGGAAGCACTTCGTTTCCGGGTTCATCGTCCATGCTCAAGCTGCTGGTTCCGGTCGGCCATTCGCCCCGCTCGCTTCAGGCGGTTCGTCACGCGGCATTCCTGTATCGCGAGCGCTGCGCGTCGGAGGTCGTGCTGATCAATGTGCAGGCGCCGCTGGAATCGACGCGGCTCGAGGCCTATCACCCGCTGTCGCGGCTGCGCGCGATCGAGACGCAATTCGCGACCGACGATCTCGCGATGGCCGAGCGGATCCTGCGCGATGCGGACGTGAAATTCAGCGTCGTGATGAAGGTCGGCCCGGTGGCCGATACGATCGCGGCCGCAGCGGCCGAGGCCGGCTGCGACGAGATCGTCGTGGCCGCGCCGAGACGCGATCCGCTGCACGCGCTGATGTCGGTGTTTCGGCGCAGCGTGATGGCCCGGCTGGTGCAAATTTCGAACGTGCCGGTGACGGCGGTGCAATGACGGAAAAGCGCGTCACGCGTGCGCATCGTGCGCACGCGGTCACGCGGCGCTCATTTGATGACCTTGCGCCAGAACACGAAATAGGCGGCCGCCGAGGAAGCCAGCAGCAGGATCGCCCACATCGGGGCAAGGCTGATCAGGACGGAAGAGACGTTCAACATTTGGATTCCTCACTATTTCGACAGCGATATTCAACACCTGCGTGCTTGCCGGACCTGACGCGTTGACCTTGCATCGCGCTCCGTCAAATCATGCATGCATGCTATCGCCTTGAACGGCCGCGCGACCGCCGCCGCCCGCTCGTACCCTGACATTCGTCAAACTACCGCGCATTGCCCGCCCGCCGGGCAGCGGCGACGGAAAAACAGGACAGGATCGCCCTGCCGCCACCGCTTTCAGCAGACGTTTACCGGGGGAAGCCCCAAGTGCTTCGTCGAACGTGTCCGCGTTACGCTTGAGCAACGAGGAGACGAACCATGAGACGAGCCGTCCATATCGCTGTTTTTGCCCTGTTGGCCTATCTCATCGGCGATCGCGCGATCCTGCACGCACAGGGCCGCGACGCCAGCCCGCTCGCGTGCGAGCAGGGCGCCGCGCAGGTGAAGGCCGACGCGCTCGGTCGCGGCTTCGGCGAAGCCGCCGCCGGCAGCCAGAGCGAGGCCTTCATGTCGGGCTGCCTGGTGACGGGACGCAGCAGTCAGGACGTTGCGATGGCGGCCCGCTGACGCGTATCATCCCGGCGGCAAGCCGGCTGCGCCCGACGCGGCAAGCGCGGGCGCCGGTTCGCGCTGTCTGCCGCACTTTCCCGATCGATGTTTCGACGGACGTCACCGTCCCTCTCCCTCCTTTACGCCCAAAATGACTGATCCGAACACCGCGTTGATCCAGCGCTTCTACACGGCCTTCCAGCAGCGCGACATCGACGCGATGCTCGCGTGCTATGCCGACGACATCGTGTTCAGCGATCCCGCATTCGGCGAGCTGCGCGGCGAACTGGCGCGCGACATGTGGCGGATGCTGGTCGCGCGGGCGCAGGAGTTCTCGCTGACGTTCGGCGAAGTCGCCGCGGACGACCAGGCCGGCCGCGCGACATGGCGCGCGCAATACCGGTTCGCCGCGACCGGACGGATGGTGGTCAATCGGATCGATGCGCGCTTCCGGTTTCGCGACGGACGCATCGTCGAGCATCGCGACCATTTCGACCTGTGGCGCTGGGCACGTCAGGCGCTCGGGATGAAAGGCGCGTTGCTCGGCTGGACGCCGTTCATGCAGCGCGCGATCCGCGCGCAGGCACGGAAAAATCTCGACGCGTATCGCGCCAAACGGAAATAAATGAACCGCGCCCGCCGCGGCCCCTCCGCTACGGCTTCATCGTCGCGTTGATCAGGTCGTAGGCCATGTCCGGCGCCACGCCGTCCGGATTCTCGAGGCCATTCTGGCGATACCAGCTTTCATCGGCCTCCGGATGCGGGCCGGCGAGGCCGACGCGCCCTTTGCCGTAGCGATACGTGGCGGCCGCGATGTCCTTGTTCGGGTAGATCGCCAGCACGGTCCAGCCGGAGCCGATCGGCGCGACCGGGAGCCTCGCGCCGTCCTGAAAGTAGATCCAGCGCTTTTTCCCGCGCCAGACGACCGGCGTCACCGTGTCGGCAATGCCGTGAAGCGTCGAGCCCGGCCGGTCGACCTCGCCGTCGATATCGCCGGCAACCAGCGCGAAACCCTGCGCGCCGGCCAGGTAGGCGCCCATGCACAGCCCGAGGTATCGGCCGCCGTTCGCGACGTATCGCCGCACGGCCCGCATTTCATTTCGGCCGATGCCGGCTGCCGCGCCGGGAATGTCCTGCCCGCCGCCGGGCTGCACGTAGAGCGCCGCACCGGCGAGCGCCGCGGGCGTGATCTTGAGTTTTTCCGCCGGCCCCACGTAGACCACCCGGAACCGCTGATCCGATTCCCGCAGGCGTCTGGCGATGGTTTCGGCGCACCCGTCGCACGCGGCAGGACCGCGATAGACCAGCGCGACCGGCCGGCTCGCCGCCTCCCGCGCTTCGTCGCCGGGCGTGGCCGCGTGAACGGCCGGCGACGCAACGAGCGCCGCCATCAGGAAAATCGCGTCTCTGGAGTGCATGTCGCGGATCGCCGGAGTCAAGGGAATCGCTACCGCCCGGGCCGAATCGACCGGCGCGCGACGACTTCCGCCTCACGTTCCGGCACCCGATTGCAAGCTGCGTGACGGCAAGCGTAGCGGCCCGAACGCGCCCGGTGTGTGCCGTTTCCTGCGGCCTTGTGCAGATATGTGCGCCACCGGCGACCTCAACCGACACCGCGCACCCGCCCGCCGCCCCCGCCCGACAAGGCCGCCCCGCCATGCAGCCGCGCCGCCCGTCTTTCGCCTCACCAAGTCTTATATAAGACATAAGACATTTGACGTTCCAGACCATTGAGATTAGAATCCCGCTCAAAGCAGTGCCTGGAATAGCCCCGGAGTGCCGGCAAGGCCTTCCCCTCAAACGCAATATCAGCAGGTCTCCCCATGCTTGAAAACTTTCGTGCTCACGTGGCCGCCCGCGCCGCGCTCGGTATTCCTCCCCTGCCGCTGACGGCTCAGCAGACCGCCGAACTGGTCGAATTGCTGACGAACCCGCCTGCCGGCGAAGAGCAGACGCTGCTCGAGCTGATCACCCATCGCGTGCCCGCCGGCGTCGACGAAGCCGCCCGCGTGAAGGCCGGCTTCCTGGCCGCCGTCGCGAAGGGCGAGACGGCCTGCCCGCTGATCTCACGCGAACGCGCGACCGAGCTGCTCGGCACGATGCTCGGCGGCTACAACATCCAGCCGCTGATCGAGCTGCTGTCCGACGAAGCCGTCGCCGCGGTCGCCGCCGACGCGCTGAAGAAAACCCTGCTGATGTTCGACCAGTTCCATGACGTGAAGGAACTCGCCGACCAGGGCAACGCGCATGCGAAGGCCGTGCTGCAGAGCTGGGCCGACGCCGAATGGTTCACGAGCCGTCCGGAAGTGCCGCAAAGCCTGACCATCACCGTGTTCAAGGTGACGGGCGAAACCAACACCGACGATCTGTCGCCGGCGCCGGACGCCACCACCCGCCCGGACATCCCGATGCACGCGCTGGCGATGCTGAAGAACGCGCGCCCGGGCATCACGCCGGAAGAAGACGGCAAGCGCGGCCCGGTCAAGTTCATCGAATCGCTGAAGGAAAAGGGGCACCTGGTCGCCTACGTCGGCGACGTGGTCGGCACCGGCTCCTCGCGCAAGTCGGCCACCAACTCGGTGCTGTGGTTCACCGGCGAAGACATCCCGTTCGTCCCGAACAAGCGTTTCGGCGGCGTGTGCCTCGGCGGCAAGATCGCCCCGATCTTCTACAACACGATGGAAGACGCCGGCGCGCTGCCGATCGAGCTCGACGTGTCGCAGATGAACATGGGCGACGTGGTCGAACTGCGCCCGTACGAAGGCAAGGCGCTGAAGGACGGCAAGGTCATCGCCGAATTCCAGGTCAAGTCCGACGTGCTGTTCGACGAAGTGCGCGCCGGCGGCCGCATTCCGCTGATCATCGGCCGCGGCCTGACCGCGAAGGCGCGTGAAGCGCTCGGCCTCGCGCCGTCGACGCTGTTCCGCCTGCCGCACCAGCCGGCCGACAGCGGCAAGGGCTTCTCGCTCGCGCAGAAGATGGTCGGCCGCGCGTGCGGCCTGCCGGAAGGCCAGGGCGTGCGCCCGGGCACGTACTGCGAACCGAAGATGACCTCGGTCGGCTCGCAGGACACCACGGGCCCGATGACCCGCGACGAACTGAAGGATCTGGCCTGCCTCGGCTTCTCGGCCGACCTCGTGATGCAGTCGTTCTGCCACACCGCCGCCTATCCGAAACCGGTCGACGTGAAGACGCACCAGACGCTGCCGAACTTCATCAGCACGCGCGGCGGCATCGCGCTGCGCCCGGGCGACGGCGTGATCCACTCGTGGCTGAACCGCATGCTGCTGCCCGACACCGTCGGCACCGGCGGCGATTCGCACACGCGCTTCCCGATCGGCATCAGCTTCCCGGCGGGTTCGGGCCTGGTCGCGTTCGCGGCCGCCACCGGCACGATGCCGCTGGACATGCCGGAATCGGTGCTGGTCCGCTTCAAGGGCAAGATGCAGCCGGGCGTCACGCTGCGTGACCTCGTCAACGCGATTCCGCTGTACGCGATCAAGCAAGGCATGCTGACGGTCGCCAAGCAAGGCAAGAAGAACATCTTCTCGGGCCGCATCCTCGAAATCGAAGGCCTGCCCGACCTGAAGGTCGAGCAAGCGTTCGAGCTGTCCGATGCGTCCGCCGAGCGCTCGGCGGCCGGTTGCACGGTGCACCTGAACAAGGAACCGATCATCGAATACCTGAACAGCAACGTCACGCTGCTCAAGTGGATGATCGCGCAGGGCTACCAGGATCCGCGCAGCCTGCAGCGCCGTATCGCGGCGATGGAACAGTGGCTGGCCGACCCGCAACTGCTGTCGCCGGATGCCGACGCCGAATACGCGGCCGTCATCGAGATCGACCTCGCCGACATCCACGAGCCGATCGTCGCCTGCCCGAACGACCCGGACGACGTGAAGACGCTGTCCGACGTCGCGGGTGCCAAGATCGACGAAGTGTTCATCGGCTCGTGCATGACCAACATCGGCCACTTCCGTGCGGCGTCGAAGCTGCTCGAAGGCAAGCGCGACATCCCGGTCAAGCTGTGGGTCGCGCCGCCGACCAAGATGGACCAGAAGCAGTTGACGGAAGAAGGTCACTACGGCGTGTTCGGCACGGCCGGCGCGCGCACCGAAATGCCGGGCTGCTCGCTGTGCATGGGTAACCAGGCCCAGGTGCGCGAAGGCGCGACGGTCATGTCGACGTCGACCCGCAACTTCCCGAACCGCCTCGGCAAGAACACGAACGTGTACCTCGGTTCCGCTGAACTGGCCGCGATCTGCTCGCGTCTGGGCAAGATCCCGACCAAGGAAGAGTACATGGCCGACATGGGCGTGCTCACCGCCAACGGCGACAAGATCTACCAGTACATGAACTTCGACCAGATCGAGGACTTCAAGGAAGTGGCCGACACCGTGCAGCTGTAAGCACGCAGTCGGGCGGCGGCGGGTGGTCGACGTCGCAGCGCACTGAAAGGCGTCGCGGGCTGAAAGGCCGCGGCGCCTTTTTTTTGTGCGTCAGCGACCGGACGCGCCCGCGGGGTCAGTCGTACAGCGCGTGCAGCCGCTCGACCACGTCGAACGGCAAGCCTTCGTCATACCCGTCGGCTTCGTCGAGATCGACGTACTCGCGCCCGTCGGTCGGCTGCAGCATCAGTGCCGGCACGGGCCGCGCGACCGGTACGTCCGGATAATCGTTCGGCCCCGCGCCATCGAAGTCGTGCGGATCGAACCAGATGCCGTGATTGGCGTAATAGCCGTCTGCGTAACGTTGCTCGATGTCGCGCAGCAGCCGAAACGTATCGAGTTGATACGACGCGTCGCCCAGATCGCTTTCGCTCGCATACTGCACAAACCACGCGGCGCCGAGATTCCAGTAGATCAGCAATGCGGTCGCGCGATCGACGTTGCGGTTGTCCAGCAGCCAGCGCAACGCGCGGCCGTTGCCGTCGTAATTGGAGCGTGCGGCGAACCGGTGCCACTGCTCGGGCGTCGCGCCTTCGAGCCAGGCCCGGACGATGTCCCACGCTTGCTGTTCGATTTCGGTATCGTCCATGGATTGCGCTTGGCGGAATGAGCGGTAACGGGAAAGTCTTCGATGACCGGCGATTCTAGCGCCGCTGCCCCTTTATGCCGGGTCGCCACCCGACACGCGACGGATCACCAGTTCGTTGAAGCCAGTGCCCGCATCCGGCTCGCGCGAGAAGCGATGCGCGGGCAGCAGCGCGAGCAGGATCTCGGCCGTCGTGCGCACCACGCAGCCGCTCGCGACGTGGCCGCCCGTCACGCGGCCGGCTGCATCGGAGATCGACATATGAAGGTGTGCGCCGTCCGGCGATACGGAGCCGGCCAGCGTCAGGATTTCGAGGTCTCCGCGCAGCTCGGTCGGCCGATCGACGCCGGCGAAGCGCAACTGCGCGACGCTCAGGCTGCCGATGCCCTGGATCACGAAGGCCGCAGGCGCTTCAAGCTGGTGTAGCGCTGCCTCGATGGCGCCGCGCAGATCGTCGCCGGGAGAAAGGCGCAAAGGATGGGCATGCATGGTCGATTCCTGCGGACGGACTGTCGATTCGACCAAGGGTACGTTCGGGGGCGGCATCCGGCAAGTCGCCGACCCTGACGAACACCGCCCCGCCTCTTCTCGGCGCACTCGCATGATTTCTCTCCGGCCGCAACGCCATCGGCTAGGCATGCGGACGCGATTGGTCTAGTCTGCACGGTATTTCGCGACGCAAGCCCTCCCGACCCGAACCCTCTCCGATGACAGTCATTCCGAACCGACGATCCCGCCTGCGCGGCGGCCTGCTTGGCCTGCTGATCGGCGACGCGCTCGGCGTGCCGTACGAATTCCACGACGCCGCTTCGATCCCGCCGCCTGCCGCGATCGACATGATTGCGCCGCCGGGCTTCGCACGCGCGCACGACGGCGTGCCGCCCGGCACCTGGAGCGACGACGGTGCGCAGGCGCTCGCGCTGCTCGACGCACTGCTGCACGAGCACGACCTGAATCTCGATACGTTCGCCGGCAACCTGCTGGACTGGTTTCAGCGCGGTGCATTCACGCCGGACGGCCGCGTGTTCGACGTCGGCCTGCAGACGCAACGCGCGTTCCATGCGCTGGCGGCCGGCGCCGCGCCCGCAGTGGCCGGGCCCCGCGACGAGCGCGACAACGGCAACGGTTCGCTGATGCGCTGCTTCCCCGTCGTGATGGTCGCCGCGTCGCGCGACGACGCGATCCGGCTCGCACACAAGCAGAGCGTCGTCACGCATGGCCACGTACGTTCGCAGCTTTGCTGCGCGCTCTATTGCCTGACGGCGCTGGGGATCGTCGATGGCCGGCCCGCGCCCGATGCGGTGCGCGCAGCCGAGGACGAACTGCTCGCGCGCCACGAAGGCACGGCCGACGAAATCGAACTGAAGACCGTGCTCGACGGCCGCTTCGACGCGCCGCAAGGATCCGGCTATGTGGTCGACAGCTTCTGGTCGGCGATCCATTGTCTGCTGTCGACGGGCAGCTACGAGGACTGCGTGAAGCGCGCGATCGCGCTCGGCAACGACACGGATACGACGGCGGCCATCGCGGGCGGCCTCGCCGGCGCGCTGTACGGCGAACAGGCGTTGCCCGAGCGATGGATTGCAGCGCTGCGCGGGAAAGACAAGGTCGAGGGCTGGCTCGCGAAGCTGTGAATGCAACCACCGGCCGGCCGTTGAATCGAAGCGGGCTGGCCGAATCCGGTTGCGCCGCGCGATTGCGTCAGCGCGTGCGCGCTCGTCCCGGTCGGAAAACAGACCACCGCGGCAGCATCAGCCGCGATCGCTTGCCAGCAACCCGTACAGCGCGCTGTCCGACACTTCGTCGCCGACGATCCAGCGTTCGCGCAGCAGCCCTTCCCGCACGAAACCCAGCCGTTCGAGCAGCCGCGCCGACGCGACGTTGCGCGGATCGATATCGGCCTCGAGCCGGTTCAGCCGCAACGTGCCGAATGCATGCTCGAGCACGGCCGACGCCGCTTCGCGCATATACCCGCCGCGCCAGAACGCGCGCCGCAGGCTGAAGCCGATCTCGGCGCGCCGGCATTGCGCATTCGCATGGAACAGCACGCACTCGCCGAGCGCCTCGCCGGTTTCCCGCAGTTCGAGCACGCAGGTCAGGCTCTCCCCGCTCGCGGACGTCTGCACGTTGCGCGCGACGCGCGCCTCGGCCTGCTCGATTTCCGTCATCGGCGAGAACGAGAAATAGCGCATCGCTTCCGCATCGGACCAGATCTCGAAGAAGGCCGGTGCGTCGGCGTCGCGAAGCGGCCGCAGCACGAGGCGGGAGGTATTCAGCGTGACGGGTTCGAACAGGGGCATGGCGGCGGTCTGAAAAAATGGGGACCGTGAATTAGAGCACGTAAGCCGTGCGGCAGCCATGGCGCCCGTTCGCAACGCTCGACATGAAACGACCGAACCACCGCGAAATAAAAAGCCCGGGGCGCATCGCCCCGGGCCCGAGCACCTCATCCGTTACCGGCGGCGCGCTTACGCCTCGAGCGCCTCCAGCACCTTCCCTTTCGTCTCGATCCCGACGAAATGCACGGTCAGCGCGGCGATCAGCGGCACCACGCCGATCAGATAGAACGCCGGCGCGAGGTTCCCGCCGATGATCGCATGCGGCACGACCATGGGCGCGACGAACGACGCGATCTTCAGCCACGCGCTGCCGAGCCCGCAGCCCGCCGCGCGGATGCTCGTCGGATACTGCTCCGGCGTGTAGACGTACGCGGTAATGAACCCCGACGCCATCAACCCGAGCGACAGCGAACAGAAGACCGCGACCACGTACACCGACGACGCGTGATAAATACCCGCGAGCGCCAGCGACAGCGCGCACAGCACGAACGACCACACGATCACCGGCTTGCGGCCGAGCTTGTCGACCAGCAGCGCGGAGGCCAGCGACCCGAGCACGCCCATTACCGAGCCGATCACGGCGAGGTTCAGCGCGAGTTGCAGCGGCGCGTGATAGAAGTTCTTGTAGATCGTCGGCAGCCACGTCGACAACCCGTACTGGATGAACCCGCAGGTTGCCCACAGCGTCGCCACCGCGAGCGTGCGCTTGCGATACGCGGCGCGGAACAGATCGCTCATCCGGCGCCTCGGATGCTGGCGCACCATCTCGTCGAACGCAGCCGCGTGCGTGACCGGCGGCAGCTCGCCGCGTACCGACCCTTCGAACACGCCGACCGCGCGCCCGGCTTCCGCGAGGCGCCCGCGCGACGCGAGCCAGCGCGGCGATTCGGGCACGAGGCGCGTGAGCACGAGCGACAGGATCAGCGGCAGCCCGCCGACGAAGTACATGATCTCCCAGCCGAAGCGCGGCACGAGCCACGCGCCGAGCGCCATCGACACCAGCAGGCCGATCGGAAACACGATCTCGTACAACAGCACGAAACGGCCTCGGCCATGCGCGCGCGTGATCTCGTTGATGTACGTCGCGGCGACCGGCAACTCGCCGCCGAGCCCGATTCCCTGCAGAATCCGCAGCAACACGAAGATCTCGAACGTCGGCGCGAAGCCGCATGCGATGCTCGTGATGCCGATCACGGCCGAGCTCCACGCGATCGCTTTCACGCGGCCATGCTTTTCCGCGAGCGCGGGAAACAGGAACGCGCCGATCAGTTGGCCGATCGCGCCGGACGCGATCAGCATGCCGATCTGCGTCGGCGACAACCCCCACTTGTGAATCAGCAGCGGCAGCGTCGCCGCGATCGTGATCACGTCGAAGCCGTCGAAGAACGTCGCGGTGCCGATCAGCACGCGCGCGCGGATCTGCATCGCATTGGCCGGAAGCCGCTCGAGCCGCGCGATGATCGCGCCGGGCGTGGAGGCGGCAGCTTCCATCGTGGCCCTGCCGGCCACGACGTTGTCGAAAGTGCTCATGCGGGGTGTCTCCTGGGTCTCTTTCCGGGCGGGCCGGTCAGGCAAGCGCTTGGGTCGTGTCCGCCAGGGCCGCCGTATCCACTGCCCGGCCCTGGTTCATCCACTTGCGCGCGAGCTTCAGCTCACGCGCGTTGTTCACGGCGATGACACCTCTCACATGCCCGTCGCCCACAAAAAACAGCGTCGCACGACGCGCGGCAAGATCGCCGCGCACGACGAGCTGCGCATCGGCCGGCAGATCGCCGAGGATCTGCAGGTTCACGTCGTACTGATCGGACCAGAACCACGGAATCTCCGCGTACGGTGCACGCACGCCGAGCACGGCCTTCGCCGCCGCGATCGCCTGGTTCTGCGCGTTGGCCCACGATTCGAGCCGCACGCGGCGTTTCAGCCAGCCGTTGTGATGGTTCGCGACGTCGCCGCACGCGAAGATCGACGGGTCGCTCGTCGCACCGTATTCGTCGACGACGATGCCGTCGTCGACCGCGAGCCCCGCATCGCTCGCGAGCGACGCGTTCAGCGCGAGGCCGATGCCGGCCACCGCGAAATCGGCGTCGATCGTCGTGCCGTCGGCGAGCGTCGCGCGCACCTTCGATGCGTCGCCGGGCTGCGCATCGAGCGATTCAAGTGCCGCGCCGAGTCGCACGTCGACACCGTTCGAACGATGCAGGTCGAGCAGGAAGTCGGACACGACCCGCGGCACCGAGCGGCCGCACAGGCGCGGCGCGCCTTCGACGACCACCGCGTCGACGCCGAGCTTGCGCGCGGTCGCCGCGACTTCGAGGCCGATCCAGCCGCCGCCGATCACGAGCACGCGCCGGCTCGCGCGCAGCTTCTCGCCGAGCGCGGCCGCTTCGTCGAGCGTGCGCAGGTAGTGCAGGTTCGGCGTGTGGACGAGCGCATCGGGCAAGCGGCGCGACGTGCCGCCGGTTGCGATCACGAGCCGGTCGTATTCGATCGCGCGACCGCGCTCGGTTTTCACCAAGCGACGTGCGCGATCGATCGACGCCGCGCGTTCCGGCTGCCACGCTTCGACGTTCAGCGCGTCGAATTCGTCGGGGCGCACGACGCGCACGGTCTCGATGTCGGCGTCGCCGGCCAGCACGGCCTTCGACAGCGGCGGGCGCTCGTACGGCAGGTGCGGTTCGTCGGCGATCATCACCAGACGGCCCGTGTAGCCTTGCGCGCGCAGCGTCTTCAGCACCCAGCCGGCGGCCTGGCCGCCGCCGATCACGACGACCGTGCCCGGCGCGGGCTGCGCGGGCGTATTCGTTTCGGTCATGATTTGCGCTCCGTCATGAACTTGCCTTCCGGCGCCTTCGCGTTCTTCTGCCGGCGCGTGTTGCCGTCGAGGCCGCCGTCGACGGCCCATTCGGCGAACACGGTCGGGCCCGGCTCGAATTCGCGCGGCTGCCATTCGGGCGTCAGCACGTCTTCGTCCGCGTAGTATTCGATCAGCGCGCCGGCCGGGTTCCGGAAGTACCAGAAGTACGCGGACGACACCGGATGACGCCCCGGGCCGAGTTGCGTTTCCCAGCCGCAGCGGTCGATGTGCATGCCGCCGCCGAACACTTCGTGGATATCGCGCACGGTGAACGCGACGTGGTTCAGGCCGCGTTTTCCGTTCGGCAGCGCCAGCAGGAACAGGTCGTGATGGCCGCCGTGCGGCGCGCAGCGCATGAACGCGCCGCGGCCCGGATAACGGTCCGACGTCTCGAAGCCGAGCAGTTCGTGATAGAAGGCTTCCTGCGCGTCGAGGCAGTTCGTGAAGAACACGACGTGCCCGACTTCGACCGGCTCCGCACGCGCATAGATCGGGCTCGGCTGGTCGACGCGCAGCGTCTGGCCCCACACGTTCGACGGCGAGCCCGTGATGTCGAGCGCGCGCTTGCGCGTGACTTCGATGCGGATCGCCATCCCGTTGGGGTCGATGCAGCCGACCGCATCGTCCTGCGCGTAGTAGCCGGGCTGGCCGGCCAGCTTCGTGCGCAGTGCGTCGAGTTCGCGCTGCGTCGCGACGCCCCACGTGACTTCCCGCAGCGTCGGGCCCGCTTCGAACGCGGGCGGCAGCGACGGATCGTCGGCTTTCACGACGAGCACGGTGCAGCCGTTCATCGTTTCGAAACGCGCACGCGTGTCGTCGTGCGCGACTTCCTTCAAGCCCCAGTCGGCGAAAAAGCGCCGGCAGTTTGCGAGGTCGTCGACACCGTACGTGATCTGCTCGATTCCCAAGATGCTCATTGCGTCATTCCCCTTCGCTCAGTTCGCCCACGGCAGCGGCGCGTCGTTCAAGCCCCAGTAGAGACTCTTCTGCTGCATGTATTCGCGGATGCCCAGACGCCCCTTCTCGCGGCCCATCCCGCTCTCCTTCCAGCCCGAGAACGGCGTGGAGATCGAGAACAGCTTGTACGTGTTGATCCAGACGGTGCCCGTCTCCAGTGCCCGTGCGATGCGCCATGCACGCTTGTAGTCGCGCGTCCAGATGCCGGCCGCGAGGCCGAACACGCTGTCGTTCGCCTGCGCGATCAGCGATGCTTCGTCATCGAACGGCATCGCGACCAGCACCGGCCCGAAGATTTCCTCCTGGCAGATGCGTGCGCTGTTCTGCAAGCCTTCGAGAATCGTCGGCTGATAGAAGAAGCCGTTCTCGCGCCCGTCGCCCGACGGCCGCTCGCCGCCGCACAGCAGGCGGCCGCCTTCTTCCAGCCCGAGTGCGACGTAGCGTTCGACCGATTCGCGATGCTTGGCGGTGATCAGTGGACCCATCTGCGTGTCGGGTCGCATTGGGTCGCCCACGCGCAGCTTGCGTGCGCCGGCCACCAGCCGCTGCATGAAGGCGTCGTACACCGCGCGCTGCACGAACAGCCGCGAACCGGCGATGCATGCTTCGCCCGACGAGCTGAAGATCCCGTACAGCACACCGTTGACCGCGTGATCGAGGTCGGCGTCGTCGAACACGATCGTCGGCGACTTGCCGCCGAGTTCGAGCGACACGGGCATCAGCTTCTCGGCGGCGATGCGCGCGATGCCGCGGCCCACTTCGGTGCCGCCGGTGAACGACACCTTCTTCACCAGCGGATGACGCACCAGCACGTCGCCGATCACCGAGCCCTTGCCCGGCAGCACGCTCAGCACGCCCTTCGGCACGCCGGCTTCCTCGCAAAGGCGCGCCAGCGCGAGCGACACGAGCGGCGTGACTTCGGCCGGCTTGAGCACCACCGCGTTGCCGCCGGCCAGCGCCGGCGCGAGTTTCTGTGCATCGGACGCGATCGGCGAATTCCACGGCGTGATCGCCGCGATCACGCCGATCGGCTCGTACACGCTCATCGTCAGGTAGTCGCCGCGCGACGGCGTCAGTTCTTCGTCGAGCGTTTCCAGGCAGGCCGCGAAATAGCGAAACGTGTTCGCCGCGCTGGCCACCAGCACGCGCGTCTCGGCGATCGGCTTGCCGTTGTCGCGGCGCTGCAGGTTCGCGAGCGCCTCGTGGCGCTGCATGATCAGGTCGGCGATCCGGTACAGCACCTGCGCGCGCTGATGCGGCTTGAGCCCGGCCCAGTCGGCGCGACGCCATGCGGCGTCGGCGGCCACCACGGCGTCGGCCGCGTCTTCCGCGTTCGCCGTCGACACTTCCATGTTCAGCGACTGGTCGGCCGGATAGTGGCTCGCGTAAGGCGCGCCACGACCGCGCCGCCACTCGCCGCCGATCAGGATGTTGCCGTCGGGCACGAGGCTCGTATCGAAAGGAGTCATGTCACAAGTCCCACAAATCTGTCTCTGCACGTCCGCCCTCGCCGTGGCGTGGGCGGACGCTCGATGGTCCGGTCAGATCACGCAGCAGGCCGCGCGGTTGCGCAACGCACGGATCGCGCTGTACGCCGTCAGCGCGGATGTCTTCGGGTTGTCGGGCAGCGGCTTGCCGCTCATTTCCAGCGACATCTCGCCGAATGCGCCGCGCGCGGTGATGCGGTGCACGTTGCGCTCGACGGCCGGATCGGCGATCAGGCGCACGTGCGTCGCATCGAGGCCGAGGCCCGCGAGCGCGACCGTCGCCGCGACGTTCGCGTTCTTCGGATACAGCCGCGCGGCGTCGCGCGCGGTGCCTTCGAAGATCACCTTTTCCGCGGTCATCGCGCGCAGATCGCACAGTTCCTCGGCTGGCGTGCCGAGCCAGCCGAGCGGCGGCTTGCGGCCCACGTACAGCACCTCGTCGAGCCCGCCCTGCTGCGCGGACGCCAGCGCATCGATGCCGCCGATCGCGCCGGACAGCAGCGTCACGGTGGCGCAGCCTTCGTCGGCGGCCTGCGACAGCACGTCGAGCAGCGCGAGATCGGACAGCGCGCCGATCGACGCGACCGCGCAATCGGTGCCGGCCTTCAACAGCGGCACGACGTGATCGACGAGCGCGCCGTGGCCCGCGCATTCGAGCGCGAACTCGGGGCGGCGAGCCAGCGCGTCGACCGACGACACGACCTCCACCGCACTGCCGAGCTCGCGCTGCACCGCGTCGCGCTGATGCGCCGGCACGATCACGTGCGCGACGTGCAGCGACGCATCGTGCTCGACCGCGCGGTACACGGCCGCGCCGATCGCGCCGAAGCCGATCATCGCGACGTCGACGGGTGCCCGCTTGTGCCGGTTATGCATACTGGCGCTCCGTCGGCGCTTCCTTCTTCACCGGCGGGCCCGCGAAGGCGGACGCGAACGAGCCGACCGACAGCATGTCGACCTCGACCATCACCGGCCCTTCCTTCGCGATCCCTTCGCGCACGATCGCTTCGGCCTGGTCGAGCGACGTGATCCGGTAGTGCGTGAGGCCGAAGCTCGCGCAGAACTGCGCGAAATCGGGCTGGTGCAGTTGCACGAAGCAGCGGCGGCCGCCGTAGTGCGCATCCTGGATGTTGCGGATCACGCCGTAGCACTGGTCGTTCATCAGCACGATCATCACGTTCGCGTTTTCCTGCACGGCCGTGACGAGTTCGCCGACGTTGACCATCAGGCCGCCGTCTCCGACGAGGCAGACCGTCTTCGCCGCCGAACCGGCCAGCGCCGCGCCGATGCCCATCTGGATGCCCTGGCCGATGCCGCCGCCGAGCGCATGCACGCCCGCGCGCGGCTCGAAGAGCTTCAGCAGGCGGTTGCCCCACGTGCTGTTCGAGATCGTCACGTCGCGCACCCAGTTGTAATCGCGGCCGACGGCGCCCTGCAGCGTGTCGACGAGCTTCCTGTACGGCCCGAGGCCCTTCGCCACGTCGGCCACCGCGTCCTCGCGGGCCGCCGCGAGATCGGCCGCGAATTGCGGATCGACCGACAGGCGGCCTTCGAGGCGGTCGGCCAGCTCGGCCAGCACGCGCTTCGAATCGCCATGCACGAACAGCGCGTTGCGATAGCCGCGGTTGTCGGCGAGCGCATCGGCATCGACGCGGAACAGCGGCTGCGGCAGCGCGAGCTTGTATTTCAGCGTCTCGTTGCCGCGCAGGCGCGAGCCGACCACGACGAGCGCGTCGCAGGTCTTGTAGAACGCTTCGACCGACGCATGCACGTTGAACGCGCCGAGCGTCGCCGGGTGATCTTCCGGCAGCACGCCGCGGCCCTGCACGCTCGTCACGACGCCGAAGCCGAGCTTCACGAGGCGTTCGACTTCGTCGCGTGCATGGCGCGCGCCGCCGCCGAGCCACAGCAGCGGGCGGCGCGTGGCCGCGAGCGCGTCGGCGAGCTTCGCGACGCGGGCGCTGTCGTGCTCGCGTACCGCGACGTGGGCGGGCGCGAGGTCTTCCGGCCATTCGATTTCGGCCGCCTGGATGTCGATCGGAATCTCGACGGAGACGGGGCCCGTCGGCGCGGTCTGCGCGATACGCACGGCTTCGCGGATCGTCGGCAGCACGGTTTCGACCGTGCGCACGCGGAACGCGGCCTTCGAGATCGAGTCGAGCATCGACAACTGGTCGGGCGCTTCGTGGATGTACGCGAGATCCTGGTCGAGGTACGGCGTCTCGATCTGCCCGGTGATGTGCAGTAGCGCGGTGCCGGCCGTCAGCGCCTCGACCATCGCGCCGGCTGCATTGCCCGCCGCCGTGCCCGTGCTCGTGAACGCGACGCCGAGGCCGCCCGACACGCGGGCCAGCCCGTCGGCCATGTTCAATGCACCGGCTTCGCCGCGTGCACCGACATACCGGATGTTGCCGCGCGAGTTGATGGCGTCGAGGATCGGCATGTTGTGGATCGAGATGACACCGAATGCGGTCTTCACGCCGCACTGCTCGAGAAAGGCGGCAATCAGCTCGCCGACCGTGGTTTTTTCAGACATGGCGTGCAAAGCCTCCAGAAACGTCGATATGGCTGCCCGTCGTGTAGGACGACAGATGCGTTGCGAGATAAAAAAGCGCCCAGGCCGCCTCGTCGGGCTTGCCGAAGCGATTCAGCGGAATGTTCTTCTTGCGGGCGAGCGCGCCCGCCCACGCCTCCCAGCTTTCACCGGGCTGCGCCTGCGTGTCGTAGCGGCGGCGCCATTGCCCCGACTCGACGATGCCGATCAGGATCGAGTTCACGCGGATGCGCTGCGGCGCCAGTTCGGTCGCGAGCGACTTCACGAGGCTCAGCACGCCGGCCCGCGCCGACGACGTCGCGACCATGTGCGGCTCGGGCTGCAGCGCGAGCAGCGAGTTCACGCAGGTGATCGTCGGCGCGGGCGCATCGCGCAGCAGCGGCACGAATGCGCGCGTCGAGCGGATGATGCTGAAGTACTTCAATTCGAGTTCCTCGCGCCATGCGTCGTCGGTCGTGTCGGCGAAGGTCGACACGCGGCCCTGGCCGGCGTTGTTGATCAGCATGTCGGCGCGGCCGAAACGCGCGGACACCGCTTGCGCGAATGCGGTCACGTCCGCTTCGTCGAGCACGTCGCAGCATGCGGTCAACAGGTGTGCGCCTGCGTGCTTGTCGCGAAGCATCGCTTCGGCGCGTGCGAGGCGGTCGCTGTCGCGGCCGCAGATCGCGACCGATGCGCCGGCCTGCAGGAACCGTTCGGCCGTCGCGAGGCCGATGCCGGACGAACCGCCCGTCACCACCGCCACTTGCCCGGTCAGATCGATCTGGATCATCGGAGTCCTAAAGCCTTCAAAAACGTGTGCTCGTCATCCGAGCGGTAATTGAGCCGTCGCGACAATTCCGCCGCCGCGCGCCGCACCTTGTCGATCAGCCCGTCCGCGATCAGCGCCGCGTCGATCTCCGGACGCGGCACCGTCACCGTAATGCACGCGACGATCTTCCGCGTCTCGTTGCGCACCGGCGCCGTGACGACCGAGATGCCGCGCTCGAACGACGAATTGCTGACACCGTAGCCGCGCTGCGCATCCTCGCGGATCACTTCGTACAGCGCGTCGACCGTCTCCGGCGTCGCGCTCGTCATCCGGTTCAGCGCGCCTTCCGGATACAGCGCGTGCAGCGCTTTCAGCGACAGGTCGCCCATCAGTACGTGGCCGTGCGTCGTCGCATGCGCGGGCAGCCGCGTGCCGACGTTCACGCGGATCGAGCTGAACACCGGCGACTGGCTCTGCGCCTTCGCGACGAACACCACGTCGCGGCCGTCGCGGATCACGATATGCGTCGTGAAGCCGGTCGCATCGCGCAGGCTCTCGATCACCGGCAGCCCGAGGTCGGTCAATTCCAGCGAGCTCAGGTATTCGAAGCCGAGCCGCAGCACGGCGATGCCGAGCTTGTAGTTGCGATCCTTGTCCGCGCGTTCGAGAAAGCCGAGCGATTCGAGCGTCTGCAGCAGACGGAACACCGTCGTGCGCGGAATGCCGAGCCGTTTCGACAGTTCGGGCGCGCCGAGCACGGGCTCGCGCGGCGAGAATTCGGCGAGGATGCGCAGCCCGCGTTCGAGGCCCGGCACCACGTAGCCGGCTTCGGCCTTCGCGTTGTCCGCGTCCTGTCGTTGTAACGGTTCGCTCATGATGCCTCCGGCCGGGCCGCCCGAAGGGAGACATGCGTCCCCTCTGGGCGCAGCGAACAAACGTAAGCGTGACGGTCGTTCATTCCAGGCCCCGTTGACGATCGCATTGACGGCAGAAGCCGTCGATCAGCGACGAATAAACCGCCGGTTGCTCCACATAGCCCGCGTGACCGGCCTGCGGAATCACCTGCAGCTCCACCTGCGCGGCCGCGGCGATCCGCTCGCATGCGGCAGGCGGCGTGATCGCGTCGTACGCACCGACCGCCACCACCGTGCGACCACGGAAACCGGCGAGATCGGCCGCGAGATCGGCGTTCGCGAGCAGGTGCGTGGCCTGCGCATAGCCGGCCGGCACGACGCGCGCCATGTTCCAGCGCACCCACGCACGCGCCTCCTCGTTCGCGAAACCGGACAACATGTTGCCGCTGCGCTGCTCGGCGAGCCCGGCCGGGCCAAGTTCCGCGAGCATCGCGAGCCGCGCGTCGCGGCGCGACTCGCGGGTGTCGGCCGGTGCGCTGCCGTAGCCGCCCGCGGGCGAGATCAGCAGCAGGCCGGCGATCCGCGCGGGCATCACGCGCGCCAACCCGCCCACGATGATCGCGCCGAGCGAATGCCCGACCAGCACGCAGCGTTCGATGCCGAGTGCCTCGAGCCACGCGTTCAGCGACGCCGCGTAATCGGCGGCGGCCGGCGACGCGCCGTGCACGGGCGTCGACACGCCGTAACCGGGCGCATCCCACGCGAGCACGCGGCGCGATGCACCCAGCGTGTCGAGCTGGCTCACCCACGATGCGGCGCCCGAGCCGATCCCGTGCAGCAGCACGACGGGCAGCGCGCGGCCCGCACGCTGCACGCCGGCCGCGCGGTAGCCGATCGTGCCCGCCGCGCCGGCTTCGCAACGCTGCTCGGGAAATTGCCCGAGCAGCGCGGCGAACGCCGCGGTGCGGTCGCGTTCAGGTTCGCGTTTGTCGATGACACGCATTGCTTCACCGGCTCCGTCTCAACGCTTGATCTTCGCGAGCGGCGAATCGGGCGGATACGTCGGCGTGATCGGCTTCGACGACCCGAGCATCACGCACATCAGCGCATCTTCCTCGCCGATGTTGATTTCCGTCCGATACACGCCCGGCGGCACCGAGATCAGGTCGCGCTCGCCGAGGATCGCTTCCCACGTCTCGCCGTCGCGCTCGCAGATCACCTTCATCTTGCCGCGCAGCACGAAGAAGATTTCCTCGACGTCGATGTGGATATGGCTCGGGCCGATGTTGCCGGCGGGGATCACCATCGTCGAGAACGTGAAGTTGCCGGCCGGCACCGTGTTGACGTCCTTCGCGACGCCCGTGCCGCCCGTGCCGACATAGCGCATCTGTGCGCGGCGGTACTTCGGGTCGTAGTCGGCCTGGAACTTCAGTGCGTCCCAGTCGTAGCGCCGCGTCGCGTAGCGCGCGACGCGCCCTTCCATCCAGTCGTTGAAGCTTGCGCCTTCCGGCTGGTCCCACGACTTGCGTTCGAAATCGGCGTCCGCCATCGTCCTCTCCTTCATTCCGAGTGAAAACTTCAAATCAGTTCATTACGAAGCCGCCGTTCACCGGCAGCAGTTGACCCGTCACGAAGCGCGCGCCGTCCGACAGCAGGAACAGCACGGGGCCCGTCACGTCGTCGGGCACCTGCGCGCGGGCAAGCGCGCGGCCCTGCAGGTAGAACGCGTGGCGTTCGGCCGGCACGTAGGCCGTCGCCTCGACTTCGGTGAGCCCCGGCGCGATCGCGTTGACCGTCACGCCATGCGCGCCGAACTCGCGTGCCTGCGCATGCGTCATCGCGATCACCGCGCCCTTGCTGGCGACGTAGGCGAGCAGCTTCGGCGCGCCCCACAGCGCGGTGTCCGATGCGAGGTTCACGATCGCGCCGCGCCCCGATTGCGCGAGGTGCGGCAGCGCCGCATTGCTGACGAGCCACACGCCGCGCACGTTCACGTTCATCACCGCGTCCCACGTCGACACGTCGAGCTCCGTCGACAGCTTGCCGCCCGAGTTCGTGATCGCCGCGTTGTTGATCAGCGCGTCGATGCCGCCGAGCGCCGCCGCGCCCTGCGCGACGAATGCGTCGATGCTGGCCGGATCGGCGAGATCGAGCGCGAAGCAATGCACGGTGTGGCCGGCTTGCGCGAGCTGCGCGGCCAAGGCGCGGCCCTCTTCGATCAGCACGTCGCCGAATGCGACCTGCGCGCCCGCTTCGACCAGCGCCTTCACGAATGCGGCGCCGAGCCCGCGCGCGCCGCCCGTGACGAGCACGCGGCGACCGGGCAGCGCCACGACCGGAGCGAACTCAGCCATTCGCGGGCTCCGAAGCGGCGTGGGCCGCGCGATGCGCGTCGAGCGCGGACAGATGCTCCTGCGCACGCTGGCGCAGCATCCGGCGCACGCGCGTGATGCCGACGTCGTGCTGGTACAGGTATTCGTGATCGCGCGCCTGCGGCGCGAGGCTTTCGAGGACGTAGCGATCCTGCTCGAGCACGTCCCAGTGCAGGCCTTCGAGGCGGTTGCGGTACATGAAGCGCCACACGTCGCGCTGCCAGCCGCTGACCTTGCGCGTACGCCAGAAGTAGACCTGACAGTGGTCGCCGTCGACCGGCGTCGCGAAGCCGATGATCCCGAAGTTGCCGCCGGGGCCGAACTTCTGCTTATAGGGAATCGCGAGGCGCATCCACAGGCAGCCGGTTTCGCCGAGTTCGACCCAGTCGAAGTTCACGTCGCGCTGGCCGATCTTCTCGAACATCAGGCCCGTGTCCGTCTTGCGCACGCGCATGTCGGCCTGCTTGTCGCCTTCGGCCATCGAGTGCGACGTCGCGTGGAGATACGCGCCGTGCATCGGGTCCATCACGTTGTCGATCGCGTACTGGTAATTGCACTTCCAGTTCGACACGCACAGGAAGTGCGCGTACTCGTCTGCGACCAGTTCTTCCGGCAGGTTCAGCGGCGCCGGCTTGCCGTGCGCTTCGTCGCCGAACCACAGGAAGATCGCGCCGGCCTTCTCTTCGACCGGATACGACTTCACGCACTTCGTGCCTTCGAGCGGACAGTTCGACACGGCCGGCACACGATTGACCGTGCCGCCGCCGTCGACTTCGATGCCGTGATACCAGCACGCGATGTTGCCGCCGAGGTTCCAGCCGAGCGACAGGCGCGCGCCGCGGTGCGGGCAGCGATCTTCCAGCGCGTGGACCTTTCCTTCGTGATCGCGCCACAGCACGATCTGCTCGGACAGGCGCGTGAGGCCGACGGGCGCGTTCGACACCTGCCAGCTCGGCGCGACGGGATACCAGTAGTTCTTGATGCCACGGTCGAGATAGTCGCGAACCGGGTCGTGTCGGGTTTCGTGTTGGTCGGGGGACGTCATCAGTGTGCTCCGGATGCGGTTGTCGTCGGGTCGGCGCTCAGGCGCGCGGCGCGGTCGGTGCGTTCATTCCGCCAGCGAGGCCATTGCGGCGCGGAAACGCTCAGGTGTCCAAACCGTGCCGTCCGGCGCGCGGAAGCCGATGCGATTCAGGCCCGCGACGACGTCGTCCAGCTCGGTCGCGCCTGCTTCGAACACGCGCTCGAGCGCATCGCCGAGGTCGTTCTCGTACTGCGTCGGTTCGGCCTTGCGGTTCTGCCAGACCTGGTTCTCGACCTGGCCGGGAATCTCGATCTGCCCCTTGCCGGCGACGTTGTTCGGCTGCGGCGCCACCCACGGCTTCAGGAAGGGATTGAAATTGACGGTCGCTTCTTTCATGTCACTCCACCTTGATCTGGATTTCTTCACCGGCGAGGCGCACCGCGTACTGCTTCAGCGCACGCCCGCCCGGGCCCCTCAGGCATTCGCCCGTCTTGATGTCGAACACGGCCTCGTGCAGCGGGCATTCCACCGTGCCTTCGTCGACGAACCCTTGCGTCAGCAGCGCATACGCATGCGGGCACACGTTCTCGAGCGCATACACGTCGTCGCCGACGCGGTAGATCCCGATTTCCACGCCGTCGGTCCGCTTGAACTCGATCGGCGTGTCTTCCGACAGCGCACCGGCGTGACCGGCGCAAATCCATTGCTCTGACATCTCGCACCCTTCCTTCTGATCGACTCTCGGTTTGTTCCGATTTGTTCCATATCAGGAACAACAGTTTATGGATGGTGATTATAGGAGCGACCTTCCACGAGTAAAACAAAAAGCTTCATGTCCTAGGGAAAACACCGACCGTCAGGGCGGCGAACACCACGACCTCACCGCTCGAATGTGATTTTTTGTTTGGAAACGGGTGTTTATCGGCTTTTTCGAGACGTTCCGCGCGATGACCGGGCATCCACACGGCACCCATCCGTCCCGAAAAAATTATTTTTGATCCGACGCACGACGCCTCTATACTCCATTCCATCAAAGGCACGTTGTTCCTTATATGGAACATACGAATGCCCACTCGGCAATGAACATGCGCGACGGCCGGCCGTCCCCGCGCAGGCCGTCACAACACGTATTCATCAGGTTGGAGAGTCAGGAGACGAAATGGTCAAGCATGCGGTAGCAGCGGCAGTCATCGGAATGGGCGCCGCGTCGGGTGCGTGGGCACAAAGCAGCGTGACGCTGTACGGCAGCATGGACGCGGGTGTCGCGTACGTGAACAACGTCGGCGGCCACGCGAAGTGGGCAATGATCCAGGGCAATACGCAGCCCGACCGGTGGGGCCTGAAGGGAAAGGAAGATCTCGGCGGCGGGCTGTCGGCGATCTTTCAGCTGGAAAACGGCTTTTATACGAACAACGGCCAGTTCGCGACCGCGAACACGATCTGGAACCGGGCGGCGTTCGTCGGCCTCGGCTCGGAGCGCTACGGCACGCTGACGCTCGGCCGCCAGACGCCGCTGTCGTTCGACTATCTCGATCCGCTCAGCACCGCGTACCTTGCGCTGAGCTGGTACGCGTTCCATCCGGGCAACATCGACGGGCTCGCCGCGACCGGTAACGTACCGTACAACAATTCGGTCAAGTACCGCTCACCGACGTTCGCGGGTTTCTCGGCCGCGGCCATGCTCGCGCTCGGCAACACGACGAACTTCTCGACCGGCAAATCGGTCGGCGTTGCGCTGAACTATGCGAACGGGCCGTTCAAGGCGTCGGCCGTCTACTCGAACGAGCACGACCGCTCGATCCTGATCGGCCAGACCGGCATCGCGTCGTTCCAGGGGCAGAACACCGCGAACGGCTACCTCGCGAACAAGGTCGAGAACATCGGCGCGGGCGCGTCGTACCAGATCGGCGACTTCCTCGTGCACGGTCTCTACACGCGCGTGAAAATGCAGTCGAACGGGTTTTCGGACACGTTCCAGAGCTACGACGCGGGCGTGAACTACCGCAGCAGCGCGTTCAACACGATCGCGGGCGGCGCGGCGACCACGACGCTGGCCGGCCGCCGCTGGACCCAGGTCGAGCTCGGCGACATCTACGCGTTGTCGAAACGCACGCAGTTGTATGCGAACGTGCTTTACGAGCACGGCTCGGGCGGCGCAAAGGCCGCGTTCTTCACGGCCGGCGTGTCGAGCACCGCGAATCAGGTGATCGTGCTGACCGGGATTCATCACTCGTTCTGAGCGCGTTCAGGCGCCGGGTTTCGGCGCCCGAAAACGACAAGAGCGGCCCGCGGGCCGCTCTCTTCGTTTGCAATGCCGCGCGCCGCGGCGGATACGACGCGCATGCGTCAGAGTCAGAACATCGCGACCTTGTGGCGCGCATGCGCGAACGTCGGGTCGCTTTCGAGCGGACGATAGTTCAGCCGTTGCGACAGGTCGACCGCCGCGCCGCACACGGCTTCGACGAGCCGCTCCTTCTCGCCGGCGTCGCCGATCTCCGAGCGCGGCACCGTCGCGGTGATCGCCGCGACGATCGAGCCCGAATGATCGCGCACCGGCGCGGTCACGGCCGAAATGCCGCTCTCGAACGCCGCCTCGCTGACCGCGTAGCCGAGCCGTGCGTAATGACGTACGCGTTCGTACAGTTCGTCGACGGTGCCGGGCGTGCGCTCGGTGAACTGCTCGAGTTTCTTCTCCGGATAGAGCTGCCGCAGCGCATCGCGCGTCAGGTCGCCCATCAGCACGTGGCCATGCACGGTCGCGTGCGCCGGCAGCCGCGTGCCGACGTGCACCTTCACCGAACCGAACATCGACGCATTGCTTTGCGCCTTCGCGACGAACACCACGTCGCGCTGGTCGCGGATCAGCAGGTGCGTCGACAGGCCGGTCGAATCGCGCAGCCGTTCGAGCACGGGCGTGCCGAGATCGGTCAGTTCGAGCGAATTCAGGTATTCGAAGCCGAGCCGCAATACGCCGACGCCGAGCCGGAAATAGCGGTCGCCGTTCACGCGTTCGAGGAAACCGAGCGCCTCGAGCGTCTGCAGCAGGCGGAACGTGGTCGTGCGCGGAATGCCGATGCGCTTCGACAGCTCGGGCGCGCCGAGCACGGGCTCGCGCGCGGAGAATTCGGCGAGAATCCGCAGCCCGCGTTCGAGCCCCGGCACCAGATAGGACGAAGCGACGCCCGACGACTCGTCGTCGCCGGGCGTCGCCGGATCGGGTGTACCGCTCATCGTTGTCTTGACCATGTGGACATGGACGGAAGGAAGTCAGTCACGAAACAGGTCATCGATCGTCGTGGATATTCAGTCATGCTACCTCAGTGCGCGGACAGGCTCGCACCGGCACGCGGCGCCGCGATGCAGGATGCGCCGCCACGCCGCCATGACGCGTCATTCAAGGTCGAAAGGATAGCAGCGTTGGACGGCGCGACGCCATGCGGAAATCGCCGGACGGCGGCCGCGCGCGGCGCTGGTGCGCGGCACGCGGTCGGGCGACGATGGACCGAGCGTGGGATTCGCCGCCCGGATTGCCTGCAGGCGCGACAGATAAACGCGAATGGTCGTGCGGTCGTGTGCAAAGCTGCCTGCCGGATCCGGCTGCAGTACCCGCGTCAGATCGACCGGACGCAGCCATCCGGCACCCAGCAAGCCGCCGTTGATCCCGCGGATTCGGGTGCCGCCGACGGCGATCGCGGCGTGAAAGACATCCGCGCCGCGCGCGAAGCCCACTGCGGTGCCCGCCGGAATGCTCGCGCGCCCGTCCCATTGATTGCCGGTCTCGAAGTTGAAGCGCGTCTTCCACAACTGGCCGATCGTATCGAGTAGCACGCCGGGCGCAGCAGATACCGGACGTACGCCGCGGTGTCATAGCAAACGCCGCCGGACACGTATTCGTCGATGTTCGCCACCCCGACCATCAACGCCTGCGCGTGTTTTTGCCGCTCGGCGATGCCGGATTGGCCGACATGCCCGCCTGACGCCGGCAGACCGCCTCTCGCCACCAGCGAACAGCGAAAAATGAAAGACAATCGGGAAAGCACCGCCCCGCAACGGGCGGCACAGAGGAAGACGCTCCTCGGGCGGGATTGCCGCGACGGCGTCAGGCCGTCACGGCGGCGTCATATTCGGCGCGGGCAAGCTGGCCGGCGGCGTATGCCTCGGCTTCGCCGCGAAAACCTTCGCGGCTGAACGCCACGACTTTCACGCCGACGCCGGTCGCCCGCTTCACCGTCAGCGCCCATTGCCATCCGCCGTCTTGCTCGAAGACGTGCAGCGAGGGTGCGAAGGAAGGGTCGAGTACGGTCACGCGTTTTGCTCCTGCCCCGTTGCGCGCTGCGTCGGCCACGCACGGAGACATGTCGAAAGGGTCGCGCCGATAGCCGGCGCACTTCTGTCATTCGACAGTTTATTCAAGGAATGTTGCGACGCACCATCAGAGGTTTCACTCACCTATCGAAACCGGCCGGTCGATCGAATTATCTGAAACCTATATGGGACGCGCCTCGGCGCCCGGTCGCGCCTCCGGCATCGCGTTCGTGCGGCAACGTGCCGCACGCGCGACCGGTTGCTTGCATCCGCCTTTCACGGATCGAAGAAATGGGACACGACCTACCCGGCCGCCATGGATACGCGCCGGAAGGTCAGGTTCACGCGTTCGCCCGGCACGCCCGGCGCCTTCGGCACGCGGTGCTGCCATTCGGCCTGCGTGCGTCCGCGCATCACGAGCAGGCTGCCGTGCCCGAGCCGATACGCATGCGTGACGCCGGTCGCGCGATGGCGAAGATCGAACACGCGCATCGCGCCGAGGCTCACCGACGCGATCACCGGCGCGTCGCCGAGTTCGGGTTCGTTGTCCGCGTGCCAGCCGAGGCTGTCCAGCCCGTTGCGATAGCGATTGAGCAGCACGCTGTTGAAACGCACGCCGCAGGTCGCCTCGACCGCCTGCTTCAGCCCGAGCACGGCCGGCGTCCAGGGCTCCGGCACGTTGCGGATGCCCGAGTACACGTACACGGCATCCGGTTCGCCCTGCCACGCTGTGAGCCGCGGCAACGGAATGCGTCCGCGCGGCGTGCGGATCGTGTCCTGCCGCCATGCGACCTCGCCGATCAGCGCGGCCAGCGCGCGATCGGCGTCGGGGGGTGCCAGCCAGTCCGGGTACCAGTCCACGTCGGACGCGGGCGTATCAGCGAAGAGATCGGGCGTCGACATGTCGGCAGAAACGGGCGAGGAACGGCGTGAACGAGACATGTCTGCATACTAGCCAACGGCGCTGCGCGCCGCCATGCGCTGTCATTCGCCGCCGAACGGCCGAAAGGAAGCCGCCGTGCACCGCGATGCGCGTTCGTGTCGCGCGACGGCCGCCTCCCGACCCATCGACTAGCCGCGCGTCAGCCGAATCAGCGTGATCTCGGACGGCACGCCGAAACGGTTCGGCGGCCCCCAATAGCCGGTGCCGCGGCTCGTATACAGCCACATGTCGCCGAAGCGGTTCAGCCCGCCGATCACCGGCTGCTGCAACCGCACGAACGGCGGCCACGGCAGGAACTGGCCGCCATGCGTGTGCCCCGACAACTGCACGGTGAAGCCCGCGCGGTTCGCCGCTGCCGCGCTGCGCGGCTGGTGCGCGAGCAGGATCTTCGTGCCGACGTCGCGCGGCGCACCGGCCAGCGCCTGCTCAGGATCGCTGCGATGCGCGGGATCGAAGCCGCCCGCCGTGAAATCGGTCACGCCCGCGAGCACCGCCCGCGCGCCGCCGCGCTCGATCAGCACGTGCTCGTTGAGCAGCACCGTCAGCCCGATACGACGAAACTCGTCGATCCATGCATGCGCACCGGCGTAGTACTCGTGGTTGCCCGTCACGAGGAAGGTGCCGTGCCGCGAGCGCATCTGCCCGAGCGGCGCGGTATGTTCGCGCAGGCGCTTGACCGAACCGTCCACCACGTCGCCCGTCACGACCACCAGGTCGGCGTCGAGCGCATTGACCGCGCGCACGATCCGTTCGATGTAGGGCCGCTTGATCGTCGGCCCGACGTGGATGTCGGACAGTTGCACGATCGTTAGCCCGTCGAGCGCGGCCGGCAGCCCGGCGACCGGAATCGACACGCGCTTGACCGCGGCGGTGCGGCGCGCGCCGACGAACCCGATCACGGTCGCGAGCACCGCGGCCACCAGCACGCCGAGCGCCGTGTCGGGCGCCGCGCGGCTCCATGCGCCGTCATGCCCGAGATGCCGCCACGCGAACACGCCGAGCAGCACGATTTCGCGCAGGAACGTGAGCACCAGCAGCGACGAGAAGAAACCCATCGCGAGCGCGCCGGCCCAGCCGACCAGCGTCGCGGCCCAACCTTCGTCGAAGCGGCGCGAGAACATGCCGACCGGAATCAAGACGACGAAACTCGCGAGCACGAGCGCCGCGATCGTGCGTGCGAGCGGCGACGCGAACGCATCGGGAATGATCCGCATCCCGACGTACAGATGGAACAGCACGCCGATTGCAATGAACCGGACAAAGAAACTTCGCATGGAACGTTCACCTTCGTTGCACGAGCGCTTCCGCGACGCGCACGGCACGGGCCGTGATGGCCGGTGCCGCGCGTCGCACCCTACGCACGATGGTACACAGATCCCGGCCGCGACGACGGGTCGCGGTCGGCGGTGCAGCGCCGTGCGGCTTGACGCGACAATGGGCATCGTCCCGCCGCCAGGTCCATGCGCTTCGTTCTCGTCGACGTCAAATTTTTCGTGCGCATCGCGGAAGCGAACAACCTCACGCGCGGCGCGCTCGAGAAGGCCAATCGCGCGAAGATCAAGGCAGCGGAAGCCGCGTTCATGCCGAAGATCTTCCGGTCCGCGTCGACGTCGTATGCGGGCGGCACGTCCCTCTCCGCGCTGCCCGCGATCGGCGACCAGGCGCCGACCGTCAACCTGGACGGCAGCCGCTACGGCGGCGGCGTGTTCGTCGGCGTGACGATTCCGCTGTACGACGGCGGCCTGCGCTCGGCCGTGCTGATGCAGGCGCGCAACGACGCGGAAAGCGCATCCGCGCGCCTCACGCGGACCAAGGAGGAAGCCGTGCGGCAGGTGGTCGCCGCGCAGAACGCGGTGCAGACGAGCCTGGCGTCGCACGACGCCGCGAAGGCGCTCGTCGATGCCGCGCAAACGAGCTACGACGCGGCGCTGACCGCGTACCGGACCGGCGTCGGCTCGGTCACCGATGCGACGATCGCGCAAAGCCAGTTGCTTGCCGCGCGGAACGCGGAAGTGGACAGCTATGCCGGCGCGTTGTCGGCCGCCGCCGCGCTCGCGCTCGCGACGGGGACGATCGGCGCGGCGCAGTAGCGCTGGCCGCAAGGCGATTGACGCAGGCGCGCGCCGCCCACTAGAATGCCGCCCATTCTTCCTTCAGGAACCATCGTGGACAGTTGCAGCACTCCATTGCGTGCGCCGCTTGCCGCCTGAACGCCTGTCCGCCGCAGTTCTCCTGCCCGGCTCGCGTTCCGCGAGCAGCACGCCATCCGTTTCACATTGAATGACGCATTCGCGCGGTACAGTACCGCGCGATGACGGCTATCGTCGCGCCGCGTTCGGCCTTGCGCCGAGGCGACGCGCGCCGGCATGCGCTTCTTGCACGGCAGGACAACCATGACTTTCGATTTCGCACTCCGTCTTTTCACCGCGTTCGCCTGCGGCGTCGCCATCGGCCTCGAGCGGCAGATGCGCCAGCGCACGGCCGGCCTGCGCACCATCACGCTCGTCGCGAGCGGCGCGTGCCTGTTCGTCACGCTCGGCGTGCTGACCGGCAACGGCGTCGCGGGCGTCACGCAGATCGCCGCGTACGTCGTGTCGGGCGTCGGCTTTCTCGGCGGCGGCGTGATCATGCGCGACAAGGGCTCGATCCAGGGCATCAATACCGCCGCGACGCTGTGGTGCTCGGCCGCCGTCGGCGTGCTGGCCGGCTCCGGCCACTACGTGCCCGCGCTCGCCGGCACGGGCGTCGTGCTGCTCACCAATACGGTGCTGCGCGGCGTCAGCCAGGCCATCAACGCGACGCCCGTGTCGAATGCCGATCTCGTGCGCGAATACCAGATCACCGTGATCTGCCTCGCCGCCGACGAAGTGCACATCCGCACGCTGCTGTCGAATTCGATGTATGCGAAGCCGCTGTCGTTCCAGAGCCTCACGAGCGAGGACGTGCCCGAGCAGCCCGACCGGCTGAAGGTGACCGCGACGCTGAAGCTGCATCCGAAGGATCAGCAGAAGCTCGAGCAGATCGCGAGCCGGATGAGCATGGAGAAAAGCATTTCCAGCGTGAGCTGGACCGCGAAGGAAGCGGAGCCGCTGATGGAGTGAGCCGCGGCGCGGCGGCCGCCGCATCCGGCGCCGCCGTCGCGCGACGTCGCGTCAAGGTGCTTCGATGAGGCCGGCCGAAATCGCCTTGACGACCGCCTGGACCTTGTTGGTCGCGCCGAGCTTCTCGAGGATGTTGTTCACGTGGAAGTTGACCGTCCGCTCCGAGATGCTGAGGATCTGGCCGATTTCGCAAGCGGTCTTGCCCTCGGCCGTCCAGCACAGCACCTCGCGCTCGCGCGCGGTCAGCGTGACGCCCGCCGCGGGCGACAGCTTCGGCACCATGAAGCGGCTCATCAGCGAATGCGACAGGTTCGCGAGCCAGTTCGTCTGCAGCGTCAGCATGTTGATCTCGGCCGGCGTCAGCGGGTCGGCATGACGGGCGATGCTCAACAGGCCGAACGAGCCGCGCGCCGCCCAGCTCGATTGCGCGACGCCCACCGACAACCCGAAGTCGCGCGCGTCCCGCCACAGCGGACATGGGTCGATGTTGTCGACGTCCGGCCAGACGATCATGTTGGTGCTGAACGCGCCGTCGCGAACCGTCGAGTCGATCTCGATATAGTTCTGCGCCTGATAGTGCGCCATCCAGCCGTCCGGATAGGTATTGAAGATGGCGACCGCCGGCTTCGAAACGGGCAGCGGTACGCGAATGCCGTAACAGCAATATTCGAATCCCAGCCGCCTGGAATAGGCGGCGATCCGCTGGAAGAGCTGCTGCTCGTCTTCCGCGGCGCTGAATTGTTGGTAGGCATCCTGCCAGCGCAGTTCCATTCTTTCTCCGACAACGTCACGCTGTCATACTTGTCAGGTTCCAGCACCCGTTTGAGGCTGATACATTCCGCGCATGACTTCACCCTTGCTGCACCCTGTCCCCGGCCCGTCCCCGGACGGCTACGTACGCCTGTCAGAAGGCGCACTGGCCACACTTGTGCTCGACCATGTCGCGAGCGGCCTCGACCCCTCGCTGCTGGCCGAACTGCGCGACAACGCGATCGACGCCCGCCTCGCCGGCTATACCGAATGGCATCGCGCAGCGGGTGCCGGCGTCGCCTACGTGACGGTCGGCTGGGACTGGTACCTCGAACGCACGACGGGCACGTTCATCATCGCGGGCGGCGACGTCCGCAGCAACGTGATGGCCATCGACGCCAAGGGCGCCGACATCGGCATGTTCCGCACCGCCGCCGCACTCGCCGCGCGGCTCGCCGCCATCGACTGGCCTGCCGCGGTCGCGTCGGCCCTCCTCGGGCACAACGACGCCTATCATGCCGGTCCCACGCTCCAGTGACAACCGGCTGCGCATTCCTCTGACAATTTTGCAAGACTGGCGCTCTTTATAAGCAAAAGCGGCCCGGTTTTCAATCCCGTCGATCAAGAAACCGTTACCACCGCGCAAATGGCGTCTTTACGCCGTGACCCTGTAAGAGTTACCAGTTACAGGCTCCTCGTGCCGCGCGCTGTAATGCGTGCATACAAAAGCACAGATCCGAGGACATCCATGCAGACCTTCGTTCACGAGGAAGGGCGGTTGCCACACGAACTCGCGGCGGATCTAGGGCGCTATCGGCGCCGCGTGTTCGTCGAACAGCTGGGTTGGGCGCTCCCGTCGGCGAACGAAAGTTTCGAGCGTGACCAGTTCGATCGCGACGATACCGTCTACGTGTTCGCACGAAACGCCGACGGCGACATGTGCGGCTGCGCGCGCCTGCTGCCGACGACGCGCCCGTATCTGCTGAAGTCGCTGTTCGCCGACCTGGTCGCCGAGGACATGCCGCTGCCGCAATCGGCCGCCGTCTGGGAACTGTCCCGATTCGCGGCGACCGACGACGAAGGCGGGCCCGGCAACGCCGAATGGGCCGTGCGCCCGATGCTCGCGGCCGTCGTCGAGTGCGCGGCGCAGCTCGGCGCACGGCAGTTGATCGGCGTGACGTTCGCGAGCATGGAGCGGCTGTTCCGCCGGATCGGCATACACGCGCACCGCGCAGGCCCACCGAAGCAGGTCGACGGACGCCTGGTGGTCGCATGCTGGATCGACATCGACTCGCAAACGTTTGCTGCGCTAGGAATCGAGCCGGGGCAGGCTGCCCGGCAAGCTATCGCCGCCTGAGCCGGAACGCACGTTTCCGTCCGGGCGGTATCGTAACGAAGGAGAACCAACGTGGACCAGTCCCAGGTCTTTCGCGCGATGATGCCCGGCCTGACGAGCGCCAGTGGCGCCCGCATCGCGGTCGCCTATCCAGCGTTTCCCAGGCCCTTGCCGCTCGTGCGGCTCGACCGCCGCGGGCTCGTGTTTCGTGCGGCCGGCGCCGCGCCGCTCGTGTGCGGGCTGCCGCGCCCGGCAACCCTGCTGGTCGCGGACGAGCCGCTATGCTCGCTGCGCCTCGTGATCCGCGAGATCGCCGCGACCGGCGATGGCCGGCACGACCTGACGATGCAGCCGTCCGGCGCTGCCGGCGACGAATTGCTGTGGCACGCCTTGCGCGATCGCGAGCCGTACCGGCAGATTCGGCACCCGCTCGCGCCGGTCGCCTCGGACCGCGAACCGCATGCGGCGGCTGGCGAATTCGCGGCGCGCCCGTCGCGCAGCGCGGCTTTCCGGCTGCCCAGCCACAGCGACGCGCTGTTCTTCGCGGACTGGCTCGAATATCACTTCGACGAATTGCGCGCGCTGTCGCAACAGCACGGGCCGCGACTGCAGCTCAATCAGCTCGAACGACAGGTTGACGATGACGAGGTCGGCGTGCGTTTCGTCTACGACATCGACGGACATGCGACGCGGCACGCATTGACCGACTGCGCGCGCGAGGCGTGTGCATGGATCGAGACGGAAATGCGCAGCAAATACGCGCTGCCGGTCGCGCAAGAGCGGTTCGGCGGGTTGGCGGCGCATGCGCGGGCCGGCGGCATGTGAATGAGGCCGTGCCGCGCGCCGCCACACAGCGGTCTGCGCGGCGGCACGTTGTGCGGATGCAACGAGGGCTTGCAAAGGTCCGGGTTTTCCCTTAAATTTACGTCTGTCTCCTCCATGTCTCCAAACATGGATTCAGCCCGCTCAAGCAGCGGGCTTTTTTATTGCCCGAACGGTTTGTGGGGCCGCATCGCCTTCCCCGTCTGGCTAGGCCGCTGGACGTATATCAGTCGGTCGCAGCCAGTAGTAGTACACCGCAAATGTCAGCGCGACCGCGGCCACAAGCGCCAACAGCAGGTACAACCAACCCTTCCTGGTCGCCGGCAGGTCCGTCAGGGCACCGACGTCGCCCGTCAGCGCCGCCAACGCGACCATCGCCAGGCCCGCCAGCACCAACGTCCCCTTTGCCACCCACCCGAAACCGGCCTCCAGTCCAGCCACCCATCGCCACTGACGATAAGGTCCGGCAACCGGCCGACGAAGATCGGGCTTACCCATGCATCATCTCCGGCCCGGCATGCACGTATGCGCACGTCGTGCGACGGGCGCTGCCCAACGCACGAATTCGAATGTCTTGCCGACGAGTGGCTGCTGCGACGCGGCATGCCCACATTGGATCGAGAAGCGTCATGTTTTTTCTTTCGCAAGATGAAGCTCGACACAATTCGATCCGTTGGGCCGGGCCGAATCGATATCGTTCGATACCGCAAGTATCCCCCGAAGGGCGGCCCACTCGCCTCGCGCATCGGGATCGGCCGGCTTATCATTGAGCGGCCCGCCACTTCCCGCCGAGGCCATCTTGCACGCCCATCTGCGCATTGCCCGCCCGGTCAGCAACCTTGCCCGCACCGAGCGCATGTATCGCGACGCCCTCGAGCTGTCAGTACTGGCGCGCTTCGAAGATCACGACGGCTTTTCCGGCGTGATGCTCGGACGCGAAGGCCTCGACTATCACTTCGAGTTCACGCACTGTCCCGACCATCCGATCGCGCCGTCGCCGACACCCGAGGATCTGATCGTGTTCTACCTGCCCGATCGTCCGGAATGGGAATCCGCCTGCGAGCGCGCGACCGCACACGACTTCATTCCCGTGACGTCGTTCAATCCATACTGGGAAATATCAGGCCAGACCTTCGAGGATGCCGACGGCTACCGGATCGTGTTGCAGAACGGCACGTGGCGCTGACGAGCAGGTTCGCGTGAGCCGTTACGCGCGGGCATGGCCGTCGTGGCGGTCGCGCCCCTGCATCGGTCGATTGCGAGCGAGGCAGCGTCGGGCATACGGTTTCGATTCGACGGCGTGATCGTTCCGCGAGTACGGAGTGGGCGGACGCCGCGCACAACACAGCCGACATCACAAGCCCGGCACTGGAACACATGAGGGGAAGGCGATCGCGATCGTTGCGTGTCCCGGCAACGATCGGAAGAACAGATGACGAGAAACGGGGCGCTCGCGCGCCCGCTCCGGTTACTCGTTTTCCTCGAAGTAATGCCCGAACTTCGTCTGCTTCGTGCGGATATACCGTTCGTTTTCCTCGCGCACGGGCACCGCGAGCGCCACGCGTTCGCAAACGGGAATGCCGTGCTTCACGAGCGTATCGAACTTCTTCGGATTGTTGCTCATCAGCCGCACCGACGTCACACCGAGGATGCGGAGGATCGCAGCGGCCGAGTCGTATTCACGAGCGTCGTCGGGCAAGCCGAGATCGAGGTTCGCCTCGACGGTGTCGCGCCCCTGCTCCTGCAGCGCGTACGCGCGAATCTTGTTGCTCAGGCCGATGCCGCGGCCCTCATGGCCGCGCAGGTACAGCAGTACGCCACGATCTTCGGCCGCGATGTAACGCAATGCGAGATCGAGTTGCTCGCCGCAATCGCAGCGGTACGAGCCGAACACGTCACCGGTCAGGCACTCGGAGTGCAGCCGGGTCAGCACGGACTGCTCGCCCGTCACGTCGCCCATCACGAGCGCAAGGTGTTCGGCATCGCTGCCCGATACGCGAAACGCGTACGACGTAAACGTACCGTAGCGCGTAGGCAGCGACGCGGTAGCGACGAGCGTCACGCACTCGTCTGCCTGGCCATTGCCCGGCGGGGGCGATTGGGGACGCGAAGACATCATGAATTCAATCGAAACTTCGGGAATGTAGGAGTTATGTGGATGGTGCGTGACGGGAGTTTACCGCTAATCTGGAAACGTCACGCGACTGCCGCCGCCCGCCCGGCTATACTGGGCTCACCGGGTGACGCGCATCACGCCCCGCCTGCCCTGCATCGACCTGCACACGGAGAAAGCGAATGAGCACGACTGTCGCGCAGATTCTCAAGGCCAAGCCGGATTCGGGCCGCACCATCTACACCGTCACGAAGACCGATCTCGTCTACGACGCCATCAAGCTGATGGCGGAAAAAGGCATCGGCGCGCTGCTGGTCGTGGACGGCGACGACATCGCGGGCATCGTCACCGAGCGCGACTACGCGCGCAAGATCGTCCTGCAGGACCGCTCGTCGAAAGCCACCCGCGTCGAGGAAATCATGACGGCGAAGGTGCGCTACGTCGAACCGTCGCAATCCACCGACGAGTGCATGGCGCTGATGACCGAGCACCGGATGCGCCACTTGCCCGTGCTCGACGGCGGGAAGCTGGTCGGCCTCATCTCGATCGGCGACCTCGTGAAGAGCGTGATTGCCGATCAGCAGTTCACGATCAGCCAGCTCGAACACTACATCCACGGCACGCCGAGCGTCACGTCCGCCTGATCCGCCCCAGCAAAAAAGGCCCAAACGCGTGAGCGTCTGGGCGGAAAGCCGCCGGCATGCGGCGACGGAGGTTCTGCTCCTGCGGGCGAACGACGCGCGCGACTGGCGCGCGTCTCGTCGATTCAGCGGTGCGCTCGGGCAGACCCGGGGACGTTCAATCAGTTACCGAAGTAGACCGAATTCACGGGATTCGGCGCTTCCCGCGTCACACGGCGGCCAGTTTGCGCGGCACCCGTTGCGACAGCGCCGTAGCCGCTGGTATCGGCTTGCGCCAGCATCGGCTGGTTCGGCTGGATGCGCTGCTCGGCAGCCTGGATGTCGCTCGGATATTGCGAGTCGCTCGCCAGCGGCTTGTACCCGTTCTGCTCGAGTTGCACGAGTTCGCCCTTGACCTGAGCGCGGGTCAACCCCTGCTCGGACTGCGCGAACGATGCGATCGGAGCGGCAAGGACGGATGCGGCGATGGCTGCGTAGATGATCGACTTCATGATGATTTACCTCCGGAATATGTTCTCTTTTGACGTCGCCCCTGCAGTGACTGTCTGAAGCGATTGAATTCAGTGTAGTGTTCGCCACTCCAAGGGGAAACCCTTAGTTTGAATAAACAGCGTTGCGTTTTTGGAAAAGATCGCCCACTGTTTCGGGACAGGGTCGCTCCAACTTGCTTCACCCACACAACAATCGCTGACGAAACGCCAACAGCCGGATCACCTGTTGGGAAGGTTGTGTTGTAGAATCGTAAGGTTCCATTCGCCAGTCGATATTCCATCCACCATGTACGCGCTCACGCCCCTCTCGGTTTCGCCGTCCGGCCCGGCCGGCGTGCGCGCGCGCGTCGGACAGCCGGCGCATCCCCTCGCTCGACGCACGGCCCAGGCGCCGCTCGCCCCTGCCCGGCGCCTGATCTGACCGCTCGGTCTCCACCCGGAGCCAGGTTAGACAGGCTCCGGGCGATCCTCATAGGCACGCCACGCCTGCCCCTGCCGATCATTTGGAGAACCACCATGAAACAACGCCTTTACCAGTTGACCGAACTCGACGTCGCCCGCCTCGAAAAGCACGCCGAGCACAACCCGCGTTTCCAGACGATGCTCGACACGCTGCTCGAACGCGCCGATATCGTCCAGCCCGACGCCATCAAGGCGAACGTCGTCACGATGAACTCGCAAATCACGCTGCTCGACGAAGCGACCCAGGAACAGGCTACCTGGACGATTGTTTATCCGGACGCCGCCAACCTCGAACTCGGACGCCTGAACGTGTTCTCGCCCGTCGGCATGGCGCTGCTGGGCACGCAGCGCGGCCAGATGGTCAAGGTGATGCAGCCGAGCGGCGCCGAAAAGCTGATGAAGGTTGCCGCGATCGTGTTCCAGCCGGAAGCCAACGGCGAATACACGCGCTGAACCACCGGCGGCCAACGTCGCGCCATACAGTGCGCAGAACGACAAAAGCGAGGCACGAGCCTCGCTTTTTTGCATCCGGACGATCCGGATCATCGTCATTGCTTTCCACAGACGAAAAAAAGGCGCCCGAAGGCGCCTTTTCGATGCTGCGAAGCGGGTTGCCCCGCCCGTCACGCTTAGAAGCGGTGACGCAGACCAACCGTTGCTGCGGTTTGGTTGATCGACGAGCTCGGCAGGTTGTCAGCGAAGCTGTTGCCGTTGTAGATCGACGCGCCGATGCCGTTCTTCGCTGCACGCTGGTACACAGCTTGTGCGTAGACGTCCGTGCGCTTCGACAGTGCGTAGTCAGCTTGCAGACCGAACTGGTTCCAGTGCGTGCTGCCGTTGTTGATCTTCGCGTTCGTGTACGTGTAAGCAGCGCCCAGGCCGAGAGCCGGCGTCAGGTTGTACTTCGCGTTCACTTCGTAGTTGTCGGTGCGCAGCGTGCCCACACCAACTGCGTTGTTGTCCAGACGTGCTTGCGTCCATGCAGCGCCGACTTGTGCCGGGCCGAATGCGTAGCCAGCAGCAGCACCGTACGTGCGGACGCGGCCTTGGGAAGCGAGGCCACCGATCGCCGACGACGTTGCGCCGCTACCGTTCGTACCGTCACCCAGGTTCGCTTGCGAGTATGCAGCAGCCAGCTTCAGACCTTGGAACTGGTATGCGGCACCCGCGCTGTACGCACGGTTGTTGCCGAAGTTCGTGTTGTTCGAGAACGAGTACGTGCCGCCGAATTGCAGGCCAGCGTAGTTCGCGCTCGTGAACTTGATCGTGTTGTTCGACGCGACATCGCCGGTCGTGCTCAGACGATCGAGGTTCAGCGGGTGCGCGAAGTACGTGCCGCCCCACGAGCCCGTTGCCGTCAGCGGCGCCAGGTAGTCTTGCGCTGCATCGTACTGCTTGCCCAGCGTGACCGTGCCGTACTGGCTCGACAGGCCGACAAATGCTTGACGGTTGAACATGCCGCCGTTGTTGCCCAGCTTGCCGTCACCGATGCCGAAGCCGCTTTCCAACGTGAAGATTGCCTTCAGGCCGCCACCCAGGTCTTCCGAGCCACGCAGGCCGAAACGGCTCTGGTCAATGCCCGAACCCATCGCCCAACGCGACTTGCCAGCTTGGCCGAGTGCCGGCTGGACGTTGCTCGTGTAGGTGATGCCTGCGTCCAGCACGCCGTACAGCGTGACGCTGCTTTGCGCGTGAGCGACGGTAGCGAACGATGCTGCAGCTGCTGCAACGATCAGAGTCTTGTTCATTCGTGGAGCTCCCTTCTAAAAAGAGGCAGGTCTCGCGACCTTGTTCATAAACGGTCTGCAACCGCCCGGGAGCGCCATCGGTCCTGCTGGCGGCGCCCGGATAGTTGCCCGTTTGGGAACCGTGAGTTTAGGGGTGTACCCTAGGGGAGCGATCCGCAAATAAAGAAATAAGCTTTTCCAGAACTAGAAATAATGAAAGTGGGGGCGTGTCATAAGTATTTGTTTTAACGTTTGTTTTTGACTTCTTGACGAGGACTTTTTGGAGGCTTTCATCGCACCATTCTTACATGTCATCGTCTTGACGGTTGCATAGAAACAACAAACGGATTCGGTTCGCCACCCCAAAAACGGTAATTATTACCCAACTCCATCTCAAATATTGGCGAAGCCGCATCCCAAACGTCCCCTCGACCCGTAAACAGCGGGCGGCGCCGGCACCCAGCCGAGATCCCGTCAGCCGTCAGAAAGGAAAGGCAGTTCGCGCCTGCCGTGACACTCGGTAACAGCCTTGACCGCCCGCGTAACCCGGCGGGCGCGGCGGCAGGCTAATGTAGGACGGCCTCGGATACAGAACAGGAACCGCCATGAATCGACGCTCGCTGCTGCGCGCCATCGGATTGACCGCCGCCTTCGTCGGCACCGGCTGGCTGCGTGCCGCCTCGGCCCAGGCCGCCCCGCCCGTGTACCGGCCATCCGGCCCGCACCGCGTTCCCGGCGGGCCGCCGTATGCGGATCGCCCCGGCTTCGCGCCGCCGGCGGCCCGTCACGACCGTCGCCCGCCACCGCCACGGCCGCATGGCTATATATGGACGGACGGCTACTGGCGCTGGCAGCGCGGCCGCTATATATGGGTGCCCGGCCGCTGGGTCGCACGGCGCCCGGGACGCCGCTGGGTACCCGGCTACTGGCGCCGGCAGGGGCCGGTGTGGGTCTACGTCGACGGTTCGTGGCGGTAAGCAGCGATTCGGCTCCGGCCGATCAAGGCCCGGAGCCGAATCGCGCGCGAGCGTAAATGCCGTCCGCGCCACGGAATCATGCGCGACGGTCAACATATCGTTTGGCCGCCATTCCGACGACATCGTTCGGATCGCGAAGTCATGCCATGGCGATGCGAATGCATCCGGCCATGCTCGCCCCCCCCTCGCGCTCGTCTGCCGCATACCGCCAGCCAACCGACCGATGCGTGCGTCGCGCCCGACGCCCGCCTCCTGCCAGCTCACGCGCACGACGGCGCGCCGCGCAGAGCGCACGATGATGTTCGTAAGCTCACCGGATCATCGCCGCGGGCAGACTAACGTACGTGCGAGCCGCCTACGACAGCACGGCCGTTCGCGCACCCGGCCGCGTGCGGCCGTACGCGACCATCATCGCGAAGCTGAGCAGGAAACCCGCGCCGCCGATCAGCAGCAGCCCGGTCTCGCCGAATACGGGCAGCAGGTTCGTCAGCGCGCCCGTCACGACCCACGCGACCGCCATCACCGAGCCCGCGACGCCGAGCGCCCAGCCCTGCCGGTCGTCGCTGACGGCATCGGAAAACGCCGTATACATCGTCGTGTACGCAACCATGTCGAAGCAGCCGACGACCATCGCAAGCGCCCATAGCACCGGTTCGTGCGGAAACAGCGCGGACAGGATCTGGCCAAGCCCGGCGACGAGCAGGCCCGTCTTCGCGATATCGATCACGCGCCACACGCGCAGCATCACCCGCACGACGCACAGCAGGCCGAATACGAAGCAGATACCGATCACGCCGCTGAACAGCCCGAGCCGCGCGCTCGTATAGCCGAATTTCGCCTGCAACAGCAGCATGATGGTCTGCAGGTAGAGCCCGTAGCCGACCTGCATCAGGAAGAACACCACCGACAGGAACGCGACGTTGCGCTGGCGCGCCGCCTCCATGATGATCCGCAGCGGCAGCAGCGGATCGATGCGCGTATCGCCGCGCGGCGCGGCGGAATCGCGATACGACGCCCAGGTCCAGCATGCGCAGATCAGCGATAGCGCGGCGACCAGCACGAACGGCGTGCCGTAGTCGAACAGCGGCGAGATCGTCCGGTCGGACGTGACGCCGCCGAGCACCGGGCCGACGATCACGCCCGCGCTGAACGCGAGCGACATGATGCTCATGTTGTACGCCTTCGTGTCGGGCGTGCTGAGATCGGTGATGGCCGCCTGCGCGATGCCCTGGCAGCCGGCCATCAGGCCGGTGAGCCCGCGGCCGGCCAGCAGCAGCGCGACGCTGGCATGCCACGCGCCGGCCGCCATCATCGCGTAGCCGGCCGCGAGGCCGAGCACGCACAGCAGCAGGATCCGGCGGCGGCCGTAGCGGTCGGACAGCTCGCCCATCAGCGACGAGCCGAAGAACATGCACAGCGGGTAGATCCCGTAGCCGAGGCCGAGATAGAAATTGCGCGCGTGCGCGCCGGCGTCGGCCGGCAGGATGCCCGCGTGCGGATCGCTGAAGATCGCGGACATCATCGGATAAACGAGCCCGAATCCCATCGCGTCGAGCGCGATGGCGAGCAGACAGGGGCCGAGCAGTGTGTAGTCGAGCCGGGACATGGCGACCTTCCGGACAGAGTGGATGATCGCCCCAGCGTAATGAGCGGGCGGCGGTCGCGGTAGGCCGCCGGCCGCGATACTAAGCATCGGCTCTCTCCTGCGCTTCGTGCATCTGTACGGCCCGGTGGCCGGCCATGCGCCACATCGTCATCGATTCACGGCCACGCCAAACCGGATCGAGCGGCGCGAATATCACGCATTCGAGACGTTGACGACGAAGGGACAATGTTTCACCGGCAGCGGGCGGCCGGCGGCCGCGCCGTCCACGCGGCGCGGGCGATGCGACGTCAGTGCGCCGCCCCGGTCACTGGCGCGCGGCACGCGGCCAGGCCCCGTTGAACGGCCGGCCGCGCGGCGATATCGGCAAGCCAGCGCTCGACGTGCGGAAAACCGGTGACGTCGAGATCGAGCTCGGCCGCCGTGCGCAGCCACGGAAACGCCGCGATATCGGCGATCGAATACCGCGGCGACGCCAGATACGCCGATTCCGACAAGCGGCCGTTCACGACCCCGTAGAGACGCAGCGCCTCCTTCCGGTAGCGGTCGATCGCTTCCGCATTGCCCGTCTTCGATGCGCGCAGGAACCACCACAGCTGGCCAAGCATCGGCCCGATCGCACCGATCTGGACATGCAGCCATTGCTGGACCGCCGTGCGCTCGGCCAGCGTGTCGGGCTGCAGGTAGCCCGTTTTCTCGGCGAGATAGCTGAGGATCGCGCCGGATTCGAATACGGCGAGCCCCGTGTCGTGGTCGACGATGGCCGGGATCTTGCCGTTCGGATTGATCGCGAGATATGCCGGGCTGCGCTGCTCGCCGGCGGACAGGTTCACCTGCACGCGATCGTGGGCAAGCCCGGCCTCTTCCAGGTAGATCGCGATCTTGTGTCCGTTCGGCGTGTCGGCCGTATAGAACGTGAGGGCGTGCGTCGAGGTCATGTCGGTCCTTGTCATCGGGTTATCGTTGCAACTACAATCGTTGCAATTGCAATCCTATGCCGGAATCGACGATGCCGGCGACATGCCAGTACTCGAAGGAGGGACATGCAGACTGCGCGATCCGGTCCGCCCGTGCGGACGCCCGACACCCGCCGCGCCGCGACGGCCTGCCTCGAACGGCTGACGACGCGGCGGCTCGTGCCGCCGGGCGCGGCGATATCGCCGCTCGGCGCGATGCGCGCGGCCGCCGAGTGCCTCGAACGCGATGCGGTGACGTCGAAACGCGTGTGGATCGTCCGCGCCGATGCGTGCGAGTCGTCTTCCGGTGCGCACGCGCATCGCCACATCAGTGCGTGGCCGCTGCGGTTTCTCGATCCGGGCAAGCGTTTCGAGCGGCCGCTGCTGTATCTGCTGCATGCGCGCGCGATTGACCGGCTGCGGCTGGCATCGATCGAAACCGTCGATCGCGGAATCTTCGTCAACGACGCGGAAACGGCCGCGTCGTCATGGCCGAAGGGCGTGACGCCCGACGTCCCGCACTGGCTCGCCGCGAACGCCGCGTGCACGCCGTACGATCCCGCGTCGGCGCACGAAGCGATCGCGATCCTGCGCCACGCGCTGCGCACGCTCTACGTCGCCGGCCAGCCCGGCTTCTTCTATCTCGCGAGCCATGACGACTGCGGGCCGGATACGAAGCCGCTGTCGGCGGCCGCCGCCCGCGACGCGCTCAACGGCATGGTGCGGGCCGGCCGGCGTACGGCCACCGACGCCGCGGCGCAGATCCGGCTGTGCGGCGCTGGCAGCACGCTCGCGCAGGTCATGGAAGCGGCCGACCTGCTGCACGACGAATGGCGGATCGCCTCGACGATCTGGAGTTGCCCGAGCTATACGCAGCTCGCCCGCGACGGTCGCGCGGCCGAACGCTGGAACCTGCTGCATCCGCATGACGTACCGCGCGTTGCGCACGTGCGAGCCTGTCTCGGCGAAGGCGGCACGCCGGTGCTCGCGGTAACCGGCTATGCACGGCACGTCGCCGCGCAGATCGGTGCGTTCGTGCCGGCCCGCTTCACCGCGCTCGGCGCGGATTCGGCCGGGCCGGGCGCACGCGTGCCGACCGCACGCTGGATCGTCGCGGTCGCGCTGCGCCTGCTGGCCGACGACGGCCGCGTGCCGGCCGACTGGGCCGCGCAGGCGATGCGCGGCCATGCGCGCGGCTGATGCGCGCGCCGGACGCCGCTACTTCGCGTCGGCCGCCGCGTCGCGCGCCGCGGCGCTCGCGCGATCGAGCGCGGCGGCCATCGCCGCCTGCTCCTTGCCGGTGAACTGGTCGAGAAACAGCTCCGCGACCGTCGACTGGTACACCTTCCACATCTTCCTGCGCAGCGTCCGCCCCTTGTCGGTGATGCTCGCAAACGCCGCGCGGCCGTCGTCGGCCGACCGCGCGCGCGTGACGAGCCCGTCCTGTTCGAGCCGGTCGACGAGCCGCGTGAGGTTGTAGCGCTCGATCGCGAGCACGTCGGCCAGTTCGTGCATGCGGCGCGTGCCGTCGGGCCCGCTTTCGAGCCCCCACAGCGCGTCGTACCACGCGTACGCGGGCAGGCCGGCCGCCGCAAGACGGCGTTCGATCTCGCGAATCATCGTCCGGTGCGCGCGGACGAACGAGAACCACAGATCGGGTTCGGGTGCGCTCATGTCAGGTCGTTCCTCTCATTGAATTGCAGTTGCAATTAAATTTTACCTCGATAACAATGCCCGCCATACGATTGCAATTGCAACCATTTGCCCGCCGACCGGTGGACGTTTCGTCGCGCGACGCGGCGCCACGACCGTCGCTGCGCGCTGCCTGATGCTTCTGGAGACACTGCATGACCGCACCTCTCGCGTTACCCGACATCGATCCTCAGGAAACCCGTGAATGGCTCGACGCGCTCGAATCCGTGATCGCGCTCGAAGGCCGCCCGCGCGCGCACTACCTGCTCGACCAGCTCGCCGATCTCGACGCGGCCCGCCATGGCGACCTGCACGGCCGCGTGACGACCGCATACGTGAACACAGTGCCGCGCGAGCGGCAGCCGCCCTACCCGGGCGATCTCGCACTCGAGCGGCGGCTGAACGCGATGATCCGCTGGAACGCGATGGTGATGGTGCTGCGCGCCGGCCGGCATTCGAACGTCGGCGGCCACATCGCGACCTACCAGTCGGCGGCCGTGCTGTACGACGTCGGCTTCGACCACTTTTTCCGCGGCCGCACCGACACGTTCGACGGCGACATGGTCTATATCCAGGGCCATTCGGCGCCCGGCATCTATGGCCGCGCGTATCTGGAAGGCCGCATCACGGCCGCGCAGCTCGACAATTTCCGCCGCGAAACCGGTCGGGAAGCAGGCCGCGACGGGCTGTCGTCGTATCCGCATCCGCGCCTGATGCCCGATTTCTGGCAGTTCCCGACCGTGTCGATGGGGCTCGGGCCGCTCACGGCCGCGTATCAGGCGCGTTTCATGCGTTACCTCGAATATCGCGGGCTGAAGGCGCATCAGGGCCGCAAGGTGTGGGCGTTTCTCGGCGACGGCGAAATGGACCAGCCCGAATCGCTCGCGGCGATCTCGCTTGCCGGGCGCGAGCGGCTCGACAACCTGATCTTCGTCGTCAACTGCAACCTGCAGCGCCTCGACGGCCCGGTGCGCGGCAACGGCAAGATCATCCAGGAACTCGAAGGCACGTTCCGCGCGGCCGGCTGGAACGTCGTCAAGGTGATCTGGGGCGGCGGCTGGGACCGCCTGCTCGAGCGCGACGCGACGGGCCTGCTGCGCCAGCGCATGATGGAATGCGTGGACGGCGATTACCAGACCTTCAAGTCGCAAAGCGGCGCATACGTGCGCGAGCATTTCTTCGGCAAGTATCCGGCACTGCTCGATCTCGTCGCCGACCTGTCCGACGACGACATCTGGAAACTGGCGCGCGGCGGCCACGATCCGGAGAAGGTGCATGCGGCCTATGCGCAGGCGATGGGCGCGGACGGCCGGCCGACCGTCGTGCTCGCGAAAACGGTCAAGGGCTTCGGGATGGGCGAAGCCGGCGAAGGCCAGAACGTGAACCACCAGTTGAAGAAGATGAGCGCGGATGCGGTGCGCGCATTCCGCGACCGCTTCGCGCTGCCGGTCGACGACGCGCAACTCGACGAGCTGCCTTACCTGAAGCCGGAACCGGGCAGTGCCGAGGCACGCTATTTCGCGGAGCGCCGCGCCGCGCTCGGCGGCCACGTGCCGGCCCGCTTCCATGCGGTCGCGCCGCTGCCGACGCCGCCGCTCGCCGCGTTCGACGCGCAACTGAAGGACACCGGCGAGCGCGGCCTGTCGACGACGATGGCGTTCGTGCGCATCCTCGGCACGCTGCTGAAAGACCCGCGGCTCGGCAAGCTGGTCGTACCGATCGTGCCGGACGAATCGCGCACGTTCGGGATGGAGGGCCTGTTCCGCCAGATCGGCATCCACTCGCATCTCGGCCAGCTCTATACGCCTCAGGACGCGGGCCAGCTCAGCTACTACAAGGAAGCGAAGGACGGGCAGATCCTGCAGGAAGGGATCAACGAATCGGGCGCGATCGCGTCGTGGATCGCGGCCGGCACCGCGTACAGCAACCACGGATTGCCGACGATCCCGTTCTACATCTTCTATTCGATGTTCGGGCTGCAGCGGGTCGGCGATCTCGCGTGGGCCGCCGGCGACGCGCGCACGCGCGGCTTCCTGATCGGCGCGACATCGGGCCGCACGACGCTGATGGGCGAAGGGCTGCAGCACAACGACGGGCACAGCCTGGTGCTGTCGTCGGTGATTCCGAACTGCGTGTCGTACGACCCGACCTATGCGTACGAACTCGCGGTGATCGTGCGCGACGGATTGCGGCGGATGTTCGCGGAACAGGAGGACGTCTACTACTACATCACGCTGCTCAACGAAAACTATCCGCATCCGGCGCTGCCCGACGGCGCGGAGGCCGGCATCCTGAAGGGGCTCTACCTGCTGCGCGCAGGCACCACGCCGCGCGTGGCCGATGCGCCGCACGTGCAGTTGATGGGCAGCGGCGCGATCCTGCGCGAAACGCTCGCCGCGAGCGACCTGCTCGCGCAGGACTTCGGCGTGTCGAGCGACGTATGGAGCGCGACGAGCCTGACCGAGCTGCGCCGCGACGGACTCGCCGCGGAACGCTGGAACCTGCTGCATCCGGAGCAGGCGCCGCGCGTGCCGTACGTGCGGCAATGCCTCGACGGCCGCGTGGGCCCGGTGGTCGTCGCGACCGACTACATGAAGATCGTCGGCGACCAGATCCGGGCATTCGTCGATGGCCGCCGCTTCGTGTCGCTCGGCACCGACGGCTTCGGCCGCTCGGATACGCGCGAGGCGCTGCGCGCGTTCTTCGAGGTCGACCGGCATTTCATCGCGATCGCCGCGCTGAAGGCGCTCGCCGACGACGGCGTGATCGAACGTGCGCGCGTCGGCGAAGCGATCCGGCGTTACGGCATCGATATCGACAAGGTCGATCCGGCCACGGTGTAGTCATGCGGCGCGCGGCAGGCAGGATCGCGCCGGCCTGCCGCGCGCCGCACCGCTCGCGCTACTGCCCCGACCGAGCGAGCGGGCCTGGCATGCCCTGCCCCGTGCCCGCCGGCCAGCCGCCCGCCAGCGCCTTGTACAGCGCGACCGTCGACGCCGCGCTGCGCATCCGCCCGTCGGCCGCCGCATCCTGCGCCTGCAGCAGCGTCCGCTGCGCGTCGAGCACTTCGTAGTAGTCGATCGCGCCGGCGGAGAAGCGGGCCTGCGCGAGTTGCGCGGCACGCGCGCTGTCGTCGGCCGCGCGCACGAGGTGCGCGGTCTCGTCACGCGTGCGGGCGACACGCAGCAGCGCGTTCTCGGTTTCCTCCAGCGCGCCGAGCACGGTTTGCCGGTACTGCGCAAGCTGGCCGGCCGCTTCCGCGTCGCTCGCGGCGATCCGCGCACGCACGCGACCGACGTCGAGGAACGACCAGTCGATGCCGAGCGCGATCAGGTTCGTGTCGCTGCCCGCGCGGAAGAACCCGTAGCTGCTCGTCGCGCTGCCGAGCAGCCCGGACAGCGTGAAGCGCGGAAACAGGTCGGCGGTCGCGACGCCGACGCGTGCGGTCGCCGCATGCAGCCGCGCCTCGGCGGCCGCGACATCGGGACGGCGGCGCAGCAGGTCGCCCGGCGTGCCGGGATCGATATCGGCGGCAAGCGCCGGCAACGGCACCGGCGTGCCCGTCTGCGCAGCCGTCTTCGGCAGGTCGAACCGGCCGATCAGCGCATCCGGCGTCTGCCCGGTCAGCACCGCGAGCCGATGCTCGTCGACGCCGATAGCGGCTTCGTACACGGCGATCCGCGACGTCGTCGATTCGTACTGCGCGCGTGCTCGCGCCGCGTCGAGTTCGGAACCTCGCCCCGCGCCGACGCGCGCATTGATCAGCGCGAGCGTCTGCTTCTGGTTGTCGGCGTTCTCGCGAGCAATCCGCAGCCGCGCCTGCGAGCCGCGCAGGTCGACATACGTGCTCGCGACCTCGCCCGCGATCACGACGCGCACCGCGCGCACGTCGGCCGCGCTGGCCGCCGTTTCCGCGCGCTGCGATTCGATCGAGCGGCGCACGCGGCCGAACAGGTCGAGTTCCCACGCGGCATTGATGCCGGCACTCGACATCGGCGTATCGCGCTGGCTGCGCGGCGCGCCGAATGCCTGATCCTTGCTCATCAGCTGATGGCCGATCCGACCGCTCGCGGTGATCGTCGGATAGCGGTCGAACGCCGCCTGCGACAGCAGCGCGTTCGACGCGTCGTAGCGCGATACGGCGACCTGCAGGTCCTGGTTCGCCGCGAGCGCCGCATCGATCAACTGCGTGAGCGTCGGATCGCCGAAGCCGCGCCAGAACGTGGCGTCGGCGGCCGCCGATGCATCGGGCGGCGTATCGGGCCGTGTATCGGCCGGCGCCGCGTCGTGCTGCGTCGCCGGGTGAGCGTCGCGCGCGAACCGCGCAGCCGTGGTCATATCGGGCTGCTTGAAATCGGGGCCGACCGCGCATGCGGCAAGCGTCACCGACATCGCAAGCGCGGAAAGACGGAAAGCGGCGCTCATCGTTTTTCTCCTTCGAGGCTGCCGTGCTGTTCGCTCCAGACGGCCGGCGTGCCGCCCGCGAGCTTGCGGATCGCCACGTAGAACACGGGTGTCAGGAACAGCCCGAACAGCGTGACGCCCAGCATCCCGGCGAACACGGTGACGCCGGTGGCCGCCCGCACCTCGCTGCCCGCGCCGCTGCCGATCAGCAGCGGCACCGAGCCCGCGATGAACGCGACGGACGTCATCACGATGGGACGCAGCCGCAGCTTGCACGCTTCGAGCGCCGCCTCGACCGCGTCCTTGCCCTGGATCTCGAGCTCGCGCGCGAACTCGACGATCAGGATCGCGTTCTTGCACGCCAACCCCATCAGTACGACGAGGCCGACCTGCACGAACACGTTGTTGTCGCCGCCGGACAGCCACACGCCGAACAGCGCCGCGCACATGCACACCGGCACGAGCAGGATCACCGCGAGCGGTAGCGTCCAGCTCTCGTACAGCGACGCGAGCACCAGGAACACCAGCATCACCGCGAGCGGGAACACGACGATCGCCGCGTTGCTCTGCGTGACCTGCTGATAGCTGAGGTCGGTCCATTCGAGCGCAATGCCCGGCGGCAGCACGTCCTTCGCGATCTGCTGCAGCTTCGCGATCGCCTGCGACGACGACATCGTCTTCGGATCCGCGTCGCCGATCAGGTCGGCCGCCGGATAGCCGTTGTAGCGGACGACCGGGTCGGGGCCGTACGCGGGCCCGACCGTCACCATCGAGCCGATCGGCACCATCTCGCCCTTCGCGTTGCGCGTGCGCAGGTTCGCGATGTCGGCAGCCGTCTGCCGATGGCCGGCATCCGCTTGCGCCATCACCCGATACACGCGGCCGAACACGTTGAAGTCGTTCACGTACATCGAGCCGAGATACACCTGCAACGTATTGAACAGATCGGTCAGCGCGACGCCCTGCGCCTTCGCCTTCAGCCGGTCGACCTTCACCTCGAGCTGCGGGATGTTCGCCTGGTACGAGCTGACCGGATAGCTCATCCCCGGCGTCTTCGCGACCGCGGCCTGGAACGCGGCAAGCGCCTTCTGCAATTCGCCATAGCCGAGACCGCCGCGATCCTCGAGATACAGCGAATAACCGGAGCCGTTGCCGAGCCCCTGGATCGGCGGCGGCATCAGCGCATAAGTGATGCCGCCGCCGATCGCCGCGAAGCGCGCGTTCAGGTCGGCGTTGATCTGCGCGGCGCTGCGATGACGCTGGTCGAACGGCTTGAGGATCACGTACGAGTTCGTGATGTTCGGCGTGTTCACGCCCTGCAGCGCATTCAGCCCGGCAAAGGCCGGCACCATCTCGACGCCGTCGGTGCCGAGCGCGATCTTCGTCATCTGCTCGGTCACCGCGCTGGTGCGCGCGAGCGACGCGCCTTCCGGCAATTTCGCGCCGGCGAACAGGTACAGCTTGTCCTGCACCGGAATGAAACCGCCGGGCACCGCGTTGAACAGCAGCGCGGTCGCCGCGAGCAGCGCCGCGTAGACCGCGAACACCACGCCGCGCCGCTTCAGCGTGCGGCCGACGACGCCGTGATAGCGATCGGCGCTGCGTTCGAAGAAGCGGTTGAACGGATGGAACAGCCAGCCGAACGCGCGATCGAGCGCGCGCGTCAACGGATCCTTCGGCGCGCCGTGCGGACGCAGCAGCTTCGCGGCGAGCGCGGGCGACAGCGTCAGCGAGTTGATCGCGGAGATCACCGTCGAGATCGCGATCGTCACCGCGAACTGCTTGTAGAACTGGCCGGTGACACCCGACATGAACGCCATCGGCACGAATACCGCGCACAGCACGAGCGCGATCGCGACGATCGGCCCCGACACTTCGCGCATCGCCTGGTGCGCGGCATCGCGCGGGCCCAGGCCCCGTGCGATGTTGCGCTCGACGTTCTCGACGACGACGATCGCATCGTCGACGACGATCCCGATCGCGAGCACGAGCCCGAACAGCGTCAGCGTGTTGATCGAATAGCCGAGCAGGTAGAGCCATGCGAACGTGCCGACCACCGACACCGGCACCGCGACGAGCGGAATGATCGACGCGCGCCACGTCTGCAGGAACAGGATCACGACGAGCACGACCAGCACGACGGCCTCGATCAGCGTGTGCTGCACCGCGCGAATCGATTCGCGCACGAACACGGTCGGATCCCACACCGGGCGGTACGCGACGCCGGGCGGGAAGCGCTTCGACAACTCGTCGAGCTTCGCATACACGGCCTTCGCGACGTCGAGCGCGTTCGCGCCCGGCGACAGGAAGATGCCCACCACGGCCGAATGCCTGTCGTTGAAATACGAGCGCAGCGTGTAGTCGCCCGCGCCGAGCTCGATGCGCGCGACGTCGGACAGCTTCACGACCTGGCCGTCGTCGCCGTTGCGCAGCACGATGTCGCCGAACTCCTGCACGGTGCGCAGCCGGCCGCGCACGTTGATCGACACGAGGAAGTCGTTCTTCTTCGGCGACGGCTCCGCGCCGAGCTGGCCGGCCGACACCTGTACGTTCTGCTCGCGCACGGCCGCGATCACGTCGCTCGCGGTGAGTCCACGCGACGCCAGTCGATTCGGGTCGAGCCACAGCCGCATCGCGTAATCGCCGGAGCCGTACACGCCGACGTCGCCGATGCCGGTGAGACGCGACAGCTCGTCCTTCACGTGCAGCGTCAGGTAGTTGCGCAGGTACAGCGAATCGCGGCTGTTGTCCGGCGAATAGAGGCTCACGTACATCAGCGGCGTGGGCGACTGCTTCTGCGTGGTCACGCCGTACTGGCGCACCTCGTCGGGCAGGCGCGACAGCGCCTGGCTCACGCGGTTCTGCACGCGCACGGCGGCCGTGTCGGGATCGACGCCCTGCAGGAACGTGACGACGACCTGCAGGCTGCCGTCCGACCCGGCGACCGACTTCATGTACATGATGCCTTCGACGCCGTTGATCGCCTCTTCCAGCGGTTCGGCCACCGACTCGGCGATTTCCTTCGGGTTCGCGCCCGGATACGTCGCACGCACGACGACGCTCGGCGGCACGACTTCCGGATATTCGCCGGCCGGCAGCATCGGAATCGAGATCAGGCCGAGCGCGAAAATAACGATCGACAGCACGACCGCGAAGATCGGCCGGTCGATGAAGAAGCGGGAGAAATCCATCGTATCGCTCCCGTCATTGCGCGGCAGGCGCGCCGGCATCGGCCACGGCCTGCGTGCCGGCGCCGGGGTCCGCCGCCGCGCGCGCGGGCAGCGCCTTCGGCTTCACCTGCGCGCCCGGATAGTAGATGCGCTGCACACCGTCGACCACCACGCGATCGCCCGCCTGCAACCCCTTCTCGACGATCCGCTCGCCGTCGAGTTCGCGGCCGATCGTCACGTCGCGGCGCAGCGCCTTGTCGCCGGGCCCGATCACGTACACGTACTTGCGATCCTGGTCGGTCAGCACGGCCTTGTCGTCCACCAGCAATGCGTCCTGGTCGCGGCCGCTGACCAGTTGCACGCGCGCATACAGGCCCGGCGTGAACGTATGGTCCGCGTTCGGCAGCCGCACCCGGGCGCGGATCGTGCCGGTTTGCGAGTCGAGCCGGTTGTCGAGGAAATCGACGGTGCCCGCATGCGGGAAGCCCGTCTCGTTCGCGAGGCCGATGCGCACCGGATCGGCGCCGATCGCACGATGTTTCGGATCGGCGCGCCGCGCGTTGTAGCGCAGGTAACTCTGCTCGTCGCAATCGAAATACACGTAGACCGGATCCTGCGCCACGACGGTCGTCAGCAGCGTATCGTCCGCGCGCGCGAGGTTGCCGACGGTCGCGACCGCGCGGCCGACGCGGCCCGCGATCGGCGCGCGCACTTCGGTGAAACCGAGATTGAGCTTCGCATCGGCAACGGCCGCGTCGGCCGCCTGCAGGTCCGCGCGCGCCTGCTCGGCGGTGGCGCGCGCATTGTCGAGTTCTTCCTGCGACGTCGCATGCGCATCGATCAGCGTCTGCACGCGCTTGAGCTGCACGTTCGCGAGGCTTGCCGCCGCACGGGCGCGCTGCTGCTGCGCCTTCGCGCGGTCGAGCGCGATCCGGTACGGGCGCGGGTCGATCTCGAACAGCAGCGCGCCCTGCGCGACCACGTCGCCCTCCTTGTACGCGACACGCTGCAGATAGCCGCTCACGCGCGGCCGCAGTTCGACCGCGTCGACCGCTTCGACGCGTCCGTTGAATTCGTCCGCGAGGCGGACGGTACGCGGCGCGACGGTGGCGACGCCGACTTCGGGAAGGGGATGGGCCGACGATGCGCCTTGGCCGTCGTGACAACCCGACAACGCCAGCAGCAGGGCGCAGGCGGCGCCCAACGGCGGCGTCCTGCGGAGGGAAAAGGAGAGCATGATGCCTCGCGACGGGTTAAACTGCCGCGTAGCATAAAAGTTGAAGTTAACTTCAAGTCAAGCTTTCCCGGAGGGTGTCATGGGTATCCAGGAAACCCCGCAATGGCCGCTGATGTCGATCCGCGAAGTGGCCGCGCGCAGCGGCGTGCCCGCGTCCACGCTGCGTTTCTACGAGACGCGCGGGTTGATCAAGTCGCACCGCAACGGTTCGAGCCATCGCCACTATTCGCGCACGGTGCTGCGGCTGATCGCGTTCATCGTGTTCGCGCAGAAGATCGGCTATTCGCTCGATGAAATCGCCGAGCAGCTCGTCAGCCTGCCCGAGGACACCGCGCCGACCAACAAGGACTGGCAGCGGCTGTCGCGCGGCTGGAAGCAGCGCGTCGCGAGCCGGATCGAGGAACTCCAGCGGCTCTACATCAACCTCGACGAATGTATCGGCTGCGGCTGCCTGTCGCTGAAACGCTGCAAGCTGACCAACCCGGAAGACCGCGCGGGCCGCAACGGGCCCGGCGCGCGGCGCTGGCTCGGCGACAAGCCGCCGCTCGATTCCGAATGACGCGCCGGCCGCTTGCGCGTCGCGACGCACGCATCGCGCGCGCGGCGCTCGGTCTCAGTCGCCGAGGAAGCTGAACGCGACGGCGAGCACCGCCTCGCGAAACGCCTCCGGCCGCGTCGGCAGCGACGTGAACTCCAGCATCATGTGGCTGTACGACACTGTCGTGCCGATCGCGCTCGCGATCATGAAGAACAGCACGTTCGGATCGACCGGACGGATCGCGCCGGCCTCGACCGCGTCCGCGATCAGCGGAAACATCGCATCGTGATACGGGCGCACGATCCGCTCCTGCAGCCGATCGAGCCGCCCGCCCTCCTCGGTCGCCGTGGTCAAGAAGAACATGCCGATATCCGGCTCCGCGAATTCGTGATCGACGCACAGCTCGAGCGCGCGCCGCACGCGGTCGCGATGCGGCAGCGGCGACGCGCGCAACGCGCGCAACGCGTCGAACATCGGTTCGACCAGCTCGACGATCTGCTCGACGACCGCCAGCCACAACGTTTCCTTCGCACCGAAGTGATGGGCGATCAGCGCCGCATCGATGCCCAGCTCGCGCGCGACTTCGCGCACGCTCGTCGCGTCGTAGCCGCGCTTCGCGAACGTGCGGCGCGCGGCCCGCAATATCACGTCCGGGCCGACGGACGCATCCGCCAACGGCCGTCCGCGCGTACGCCGCTTCGACGGCGCGCGCTCAGTGACTTCTGCCACGTTTTTCCTGCTCCTTGAACGATTCGAATGCCCCGGTCCGGCGCCGGTTTCCCGGCCCGCGATCGGGTGGCCTGCCCCGCTCCGTTGACACGCGGAGCCGAGAAGCGCTACGATCATACCTTATTCATCACCTGATGATTTATGAATGACAACCCCTAAACGCATTGTCATCGTCGGCGGCGGAATCGCCGGACTGCAACTCGCGACCCGTCTGGGCGAGCGTCTCGGCCGGCCCGGGCGGGCGCAGATCACGGTCGTCGACCGCAGTCCGACGCACATCTGGAAGCCGATGCTGCACACGATCGCGGCCGGCACGCGCGACGTCCAGCAGCAACAGGTGATCTTTCTCGCTCATGCCCGCGACCACGGCTACACGTACCAGCCCGGCGAACTGAAAGGGCTCGATCGCGCGCGCCGCCGCGTGCAACTCGGCGAAATCCGCTCGCAGGACGGCGACGTGGTGATCGACGCACGCGAACTCGACTACGACGTGCTGATCCTCGCGCTCGGCAGCCAGGCCAACGATTTCGGCGTGCCGGGCGTGCGCGAGCACTGCTACTTCATCGACAGCCAGCAGCAGGCGGAGACCTTCAACGAGGCATTGCGAATGCGCGTGTTCCGCAGCATCGCGCGCGACGAGCCGTTTCGCGTCGCGATCGTCGGCGCCGGCGCGACGGGCGTGGAACTCGCGGCGGAGCTCAGCCGTTTGCTGGAAGTGGCGCAGGCGTACGGTGACGAAACGGTGCGCGAGCGGCTGCAGCTCACGCTGCTCGAAAGCGGCCCGCGCATCCTCAACGCGTTTCCGCCGCGGATTTCCGCGTCGGCCCAGCGGCGGCTCGAACAGATCGGCTTTCGCGTGCTGACGTCGACGCGTGTCACGTCGGCCGACGCGAACGGTTTCCACTACGGCGACGGCTCGTTCGCCGAAGCGGACCTGATGGTGTGGGCGGCCGGCGTGAAGGCGCCCGATTTCATGCAGGCGCTGGGCGGGCTCGACACGAACCGCGCGAACCAGATCGTCGTCGGCCCGACGCTGCAGGCGACCGGCGACGAACACGTGTTCGCGATCGGCGATTGCGCGAGCCTGCAGCTCGACGGTCAGGAACGGCCGCTGCCACCGACCGCGCAGGTCGCGACGCAGCAGGCCGAGCATCTCGCGAGGCACCTGCCCGCGTGGCTCGACGGCACGCCGATTCCGCCGTTCGCGTTCCACGATTTCGGCGCGCTGGTGTCGATCAGCGATTACGACGCGTTCGGCACGCTCGGGCAGTTCGGGTTCTTCCGCGGCGGCTTCATCCAGGGGCGCTTCGCGCAGTTCAGCCACCTGATGCTCTACCGGCGGCACCAGCAGGCGCTGCACGGCTTCTCCAAGGCGACCCTGCTATGGATCGCCGAACGGATCAACGGCTGGGTGCAGCCGCGCATCCGCCTGTCGTGATGCCCCGCGTCGCGGCACCGCGTAACGTTTCGAGGAACTGAGACATGAACAACCGTGCAGCGCCCTGGCTCATGACCGTCGCCGCCATCGGCAGCTTCGACATGCCGTCCGTCTCGTGGAGCGGGCCGCGGCGGCGCAGCGTCACGCGCGACCGGCTGCCGTCGTGGGACGCGACGAGCAAGCCGACCATCAGCGTGCTCGAACGGCCCACGGCCGACACCGTGATGATTTCGTGGTGCGACGCCTGCACCGGACACTACGGCTACCAGAAGTGGCGCCTGTTCACGACGCGCAAGCGCGGCGTGTGCGCGCTGTCGGGGCGATCGATCAAGGCGGGCGACAGCGTCTATGCGCCGCAACTGCTTGGTTCGGCGCCGGGCAATGCCGCCGCGATGGTGCTTGCGGCGTGCATCGACGACGCATTGGCGGCCTGAGCGTCAGGTCGACGTGGCCTGACCGGCGCCATAGGCCGGCGCGTTGTTCTGTCGTTCGAGTTCGGCATCGAGATGCGCGGCATGTGCATTCGCTTCGGACTCCGACATCAGCTCGCCTTCCCACTTCGCGACCACCGCGCTCGCGATCGAGTTGCCCACCGCGTTCGTGGCCGAGCGGCCCATGTCGAGGAACGTGTCGACGCCGAGAATCAGCAGCAGCCCGGCCTCCGGAATGTCGAACTGGTGCAGCGTCGCCGCGATCACGACGAGCGACGCACGCGGCACGCCGGCCATCCCTTTCGACGTCAGCATCAGGATCAGCAGCATCGTGACCTGCGTGCCGAGCGACAGGTGGATGTTGTACGCCTGCGCGATGAACAGCGACGCGAACGTGCAGTACATCATCGAGCCGTCGAGGTTGAACGAATAGCCCATCGGCATCACGAAGCTCGAGATCTTGCGGCGCACGCCGAAACGGTCGAGCGCGTCGAGGATCTTCGGATACGCGGCTTCCGAGCTCGCGGTCGCGAACGACAGCATGAACGCTTCCTTGATCAGCACGAGCAGCTTGAACACGCGGCGGCCGAGGAACAGCAGCCCGGCCGCGACGAGCGTGGCCCACAGCAGCACGAGGCTCACGTAGAAGTCGCCCATGAACACCGCGAACTTCAGCAGGATCGACAAGCCGTTGACCGCGACGGTCGACGCCATCGCCGCCATCACCGCGAGCGGCGCGAGCTTCATCACGTAGCCGGTGATCTTCAGCATCACGTGCGCGAGCTGGTCGATCGCGGCGACGAGGATCTTGCCGCGCTCGCCGAGTGCGGCCAGCGCGACGCCGAAGAACATCGAGAACACGACGATCTGCAGGATCTCGTTGTTCGCCATCGCCTCGGCGATCGAATTCGGCACCATGTGGCCGACGAAATCCTTCAGCGTGAATTTGGACGTCGCCAGATGCGCGGACGCACCGATTTCCGGCAGCGGCAGGCCGAGGTTCTCGCCGGGCCGCAGCAGGTTCGCCATCAGCAAGCCGAGCAGCAGCGAGACCAGCGACGCGGTGACGAACCAGCCGAGCGCCTTCACGAACACGCGCCCGACCGACGACGCATCGCCCATGTGCGCGATGCCGACGACCAGCGTCGAGAACACCAGCGGGCCGATCACCATCTTGATCAGCCGCAGGAACACGTCGGACACGAGCGAAATGTAGCCGGCGATTTCCGCGGCGGACTGCTTGTCCGGAAGCTGCGTATAGATCAGGTAGCCGACCAGGATGCCGGCTGCCATCGCGAGCAGGATCCAGCCTGCCGCGGACATTCGTTCGTTCATGAGGGAATTCGCCGCATGGCGATGGAGTTGGCGGAAAAGAGGCGCGCGTGCCGCTCACGCTGGCGAATGTCCGCCGACGGACACGCCGCCGCACCGGCATTCGCGGCGACGCGAATGCCGGCGGCAGCGATTCGGCATGAAACGATCGGTCAGTAGCCGATCGCGGCGCCCGCCGGACGGCGCGGGTCGTTGTAGCCGTAGATGAAGCCCACGCGCACGTTGCCGGACACGGACGAATCGTTCCCGGAACTCTGGCGGCTCGCCGCTTCGGTGCCCGGCAGGCCGACCATGATCAACTCGGCGGCGCCCCACGGCGTCTGCTCGACCATCTTGTAGCCCATGTTGCGCAGGATCGCGAGCGTGTCGGGCGACAGGCCGTAGGTTTCGTAATAGACCGCGTCGGGCAGCCACTGGTGATGGATACGCGGCGCGGCGACCGCGTCCTGCGGCGTCATCCCGTAGTCGATCACGTTCAGCACGGTCTGCAGCGTGATCGTGATGATGCGCGAGCCCCCCGGCGAACCGACCACCATGAACACCTTGCCGTCCTTCTTCACGATGGTCGGCGCCATCGACGACAGCGGACGCTTGCCCGGCGCGATCGAGTTGCGCGTGCCCTGCACGAGGCCGAACAGGTTCTGCGCGCCGACCTTCACGGTGAAGTCGTCCATCTCGTCGTTCAGGAAGAAACCCGTGCCCGGCGCGATGACCACGGCGCCGAAGCGGCCGTTGACCGTATAGGTCGTCGACACCGCGTTGCCGTCGTGGTCGACGATCGAGTAATGCGTCGTTTCCGGCTTCTCGTGCACGCCGACACCGGGCTGCACGTCGACCGACGGCGTCGCCGTATCGGCATGGATGCTCTTGCGGATCTGCGCCGCGTATTCCTTGCTCGTCAGCTTCGCGATCGGGTTGTCGATGAAATCCGGATCGCCGAGCAGCGTGTTGCGGTCTTCGTACGCGTGGCGCATCGCTTCGGTCATGTAGTGGACCGCCGCGGCCGAGTGGTAGCCGAGCTTGCGCAGGTCATACCCTTCGAGGATGTTCAGCGTCTCGCACATCGTCACGCCGCCCGAACTCGGCGGCGGCGCCGACACGAACTCGTAGCCGCGATACGTGCAGGTCAGCGGCGCCATGTCCTGCGCGCGATAGGACGCGAAATCGGCCGCCGTGATCACGCCGCCGCCGCGCTTGGACGCCGCCTCGACGATCTTCGGGATTTCGCCGTGATAGAACGCGTCGGGCCCCTGCTCCGCGATGCGCTCGAGCGTGCGGGCCAGATCCTTCTGCACCAGGCGGTCGCCCGGCTGCAACGCGGTGCCGTCCGGGCGCAGGAAGATGCGCGCCGCTTCCGGATCCTTCCTGAAGCGCTCGACCGTCGTGTCGAGGATGTCCGTATCGCCGCGCGTCAGCACGAAGCCGTCGCGCGCGAGCCGGATCGCCGGCGCCATCACCTGCTTGCGCGTCAGCTTCCCGTACTTGCGCTGCGCGAGATCGAGGCCGGCCACCGTGCCCGGCACGCCCACCGCGCGATAACCGTACAGGCTCTGGTCCGGAATGACGTTGCCCGACGCATCCAGATACATGTTCGCGGAGGCCGCGGCTGGCGCGGTCTCGCGGAAATTGATGAAGCGGTCGCGACCGTCGGCCAGGTGGATCGTCATGAAACCGCCACCGCCGATGTTGCCGCAGCACGAGTTGGTCACGGCCTGCGCATAGCCGACGGCCACCGCCGCGTCCACCGCGTTGCCGCCGGCCTTCAGGATGTCGACGCCGATCTGCGACGCGAAGTGCTGCGACGACACGACCATGCCGTTCTTCGCTTCGACTGCCGGGTCCGACGCGGCGAACGCGCACACGCTCATCGCCGACAACAGGGTGAGTATTACCAGCCGCCTCATGACGGGATCCTCCAGACGAATGAACCGGGCCATGCCGGGATGCATCGGTGCGCAACGGCGTATCGACACCGCCTATCCGGCATGTAATGAATGATACATTCCAGCGAGGCCGCGATCATAACACCCACTTTTTTGTGCCAAAAACTAGGGCAATCACCGAATTCATCACCAAGGGACGCCGACTTACGGTCCGATGCATGTCTGTTTCATTACACATATGAACGTATTGGGGAGTCGGGTGATGCGTCCCTCTAATTTCGAGCCAGACGCGGGTGGCCGATCTTCAATCGGCTAACATGCGTGCAGTTGCCGGCAGGCTCCCGCCTGCCGTTGGGTCAATCCATTCAGATAGAGAGCCGGAGTGCCGATGGGGACAAGCATCAGGGCGTTGCTGTTATCCCAGATGGATAGCTTCACGCCGTCGGAACAGAAGGTCGCGCAGGCGTTGCTGGATCGCTACCCCAGTCTCGGGCTGGGCCCGATCGCGCAGTTTGCGAAGCAGGCGGAAGTCAGCGACCCGACCGTATTCCGCTTCGTCGTCCGGATCGGCTTCCCGAACTATTCGTCGTTCCAGCAGGCGCTGCACGACGAGATCGACACCGCGATGAATTCGCCGCTCGCGCGGATGGATGCGTTTCATTCGGAAACGGGCAGGCGCGACAGCCATGCGGCGATTTTCCAGCGGCTGTCGGAATCGCTCGCGACCACGATCGAAGGGCTCGACGCAGCCGCGTTCGATGCAGCCGTGGCGATGCTGGCCGATCCGGACGTGCGCGTGTTCTGCGGCGGTGGGCGCTATACGGCGCCGCTCGCGTCGCTGTTCTCGTTCACGCTCGCCTATGCACGGCCGCATGTGCAATCCGTCGAGCCGAACGTGAATCTCGCGTCCGTCGCGCTGGCCGACATGGGGCGCAACGACGTGCTCGTGATCTTCGACTTTCGCCGCTACCAGAAGGACAGCATCCGCTTCGCGCAGGCCGCGCACCGGCTCGGCGCGCGGATCGTGCTGATCACCGACGAATGGCGCTCGCCGATCGGCGAGTTCGCGGAGATCGTGCTGCGGATCCAGGGCCGCCCTTTCGCGATGCTGCAGACCAACGTGCCGGCGCTGGCGCTCGCCGAAGCGCTGGTGATCGGCGTGACGAACCGGCTGCCGGAACTGGCGCGGCAGCGGATGGAAAAGATCGAACAGCTCAATGCGGGCGGGATCGAGTGGGACGTGAGTCAGCGGGATTTGCCGGAGTGATGGCGTGGGCCATTCGGGCGTGCGCGTCAGCATTCGGCCTCGTGGCGTGTGCAATTTGAAGCCCGACCTGCAAACCCCATACGTCAACGACCATGCCCGCCGCCAGCGCATTCCCTCGTTCAGGGTGCCAGCTCCAGCCGGTTGCCCGTCACGACCAACTTGACGGGATCCGTCTCCTTCCACTTCGACTTCGGAATCACCCGTTGCCATTCGGCACCGCGCTGATCGCGGAAGAACGCCGCCACGCCCACGGCTTGCGCGTCGGCTGCCATTGGCGCGGACAGCGTCACCGCGGCACCAGGCGCGAGCGTGGTCTCCATGCTGTCGAGCAGATCGGCCCTCAGTAACGCACTGTCGTCATCGAGCAGCGAGACGTAAGCTGCGTTCTCGAAGACCTTCGCGTCCTTCAACTGATAGACGCGCATCACGACCGGTAGCGATTGTCCCTGTTCGTTTTCGTTGAGTGCGGCGCGGCTGTCGATCACGAGGTTCATCTGCTTGACCTTCGTGATGAAAATCGCGCGGGTCATGCCGGCGGTCGCCTCTTTCGTCGATTGCCACATGCCGCAGCCAGACAGCAACGCGACCGCCATCGCGGTAGCAGCCGCCCATCGAATGCTTCGCATCATCGGATGTGCTCGCGGTGTCACAGCCAGTCTCCCGTCTTGATCGTGCATGGATAGCGTCGGCTCGGGCCGCCCACGCCTTCATACAGAACGAGCCGCACCACAAAATGGAAGCACGCATAGCGGCCGACGAAGCGGCTGAGTACGTCGCCGAACAGCGCGACGTCACCCGGCCCGGCAAAACCCGACGGCTCGATACCCACGTTCACATTCACGATACGGTCGACACGCGCCCCCACCCGTTCCGTTTCCTCATCGAGCCAAACGTGACGAATCGCGTCGATGCGTCGCCGGTTATCGTCAGCTCGCGTCCAGTCGTACAGCGACAGCGCGCCGCGCAGCACATTCGCGTCCATCATGTTCAGCTCGGTCGTGCCGGCCCCATTGAAGTGAGAAATCACCCGCCAGTCATAGTCGCCGCCGCGCGGCGGATACAGCGGCATCGTCGGGGCCGTCAAATTGCGCACGCGCTCGACACCATTAAAGGTCGAAACAGGCGTGGCAACCATCGATTCACGCAGCGCCATGCGCGGCAGGCGCCCATTGTTTGCCAGCACCCGGACCGTTACGTGTCCGTCAGGCAAGCTGCCCGGTTCCTCCCACGGATGCCCGCCCAACGTCACGACCATCTCGCGCTGGCCCGTTACGCCCTGCCGAATCGACGCGTGGTAATACCGATGCGGCGACTCGTGCCGCATCATCCCGCCGCGGTGCCGAAATGCCTTGATCGATTGATACGGGTATTGCCTGGCGGTGCGCGGATCGGTCGCCACCACCGACAATACATCGTAGGGTTCGATGTGCTCGCCCGCGGCGGTCGGGGCGCGCACCGGATAGTCGCGATCATGCGCATTGGGGCGGATTGCCTGCGCGTCCAGTTCGAGCAGATTGATCACCGGCGTGCAGAACAACCGGATGTTGTCCGCACCGAACGTGGCGTCACCGGGGATCCGGTCTCGAATCACGATCTCGAATTCAAGACAGGTTTCGCCCGGTGGCACGCTGGCCGCGTCGAAACCGCACAAGTCCACGAAGTGGAACTTCTCGGGGAACGCGAAATATTCGAGCATCGTCTGCTCGCGGTCGAGATCGACGTCGCGTACGTCGAGGTCGGTCGGCCACAGTCGCGCCTGCGCGCCGAAGCCCGCTGCCTCGATCGTCATCGCGGGGCGCGGTTGTAGCTGGCCGTCGAGCAGGCGCGGCATGCGTACGCCGATCGACTCCACCTGGCGCGTGAAAACCGCGTACAGCGCCGATGCAGTGGGCCGGTCGCCATGCAGGTATAGCCGGATACGCGACAGATCATCCAGCAATCGCTGCTCGCGGTGCAGCAGATCGAACGCGAGCCGGATTACCGTACGGCCATCCTCGCGCATGCGCGCGCCCGCCTCGCGCACGTTGAGCGGTAGCAAGTGTATCGCCCGAGTCGTTCGATAGACGCAGATCGTCCCGTCCGGTCCGACCGGTGTCGAACGTACCTGCAACCCGGGCGGTAACGTATCGAGTACCCGCGCCTCGCCGCTGCGCGGCACGCATTCGAGGATGGTCAGCGACGGAATCGTGCGGCCTGTATGCGGCCACAGATGATCGAGCAGTGGATCGGTGATTTCCGGCGCCGCGTCGTCGAGCTTCATCCGCAGCCGGCTCGCGAGGAACGCAAAACCCTCGTAGGTCTGCTCGACACTGTCGTGACGCGCGCCAGGCATCGTCATCCCCACACGGCGGGCGCCTTGTGGCTGGGACCTCGCGAATTCCCTCCCCGCCTCGCGCAGATAACGCATCTCCGCATCGAAGTAGCGCAGATATCGATCATCATCCGCGCTGAAACCGCTCCCGGCAGGCTTCGTCGGATTGTTTTCGTCTTCACTCATGGCTGGACATCCGATGGCAGCGGCGGCAGAAGCGGCATCGTCGGCACGGCGCCTGCCTTGCCGACAACGAAAATGCGATCCGGCATGCGGAATCCGCGCAGTTTCAGCAAGTCGATCGGCCCGGCTCCAATGCGCGTACGCAATACGTATGACAACGGCTCGCCGCGCTCCGTGTTCCACGTAAGCCGGTAACGCGTGCCATCGAGCGGGTTGATCTCGGCCTCGCTCAGCAGACGCAGGAATGCCCAATCGCCGGCTGAATCAAATGCCTGTCGCAGCCCTGCGTCGAGCGTCTGCCATGTGAGCCTCGCGTGCCCGTTCAGGCCGTTGCCGGGCCATGCCAGTGGAGTCCAGCGCTCCTGCTGATTGAAATAGACGATCTGCATGCCGTCGACCGACAGTTCCGATCGAGCCACGTTCGGCGTCGGCAGCGCCATCATGTCGAATTTCTCCCCGGCATCGGCCTGCGAGTAGAGTTGCGCCCCAACCGTCGACAACTGCCGGACAGCGCTCAGGAATGCCGGATCAAACTGCAACGCCTGCGGGGCAAGTTCGCTGGGCGCCCAACGGTCACCGTCGAGTTTCATCACGCCGGCCAGTTGCGTCGTGATGAAGCGCGAAATCAATCCGGTATCGGGCCGTACATAGCGGCCGATTTCGGCGAAGGACGCATCGGCCTGCGTATCGAAGAACGGATAGCGGCCGCTCATCGCTGCGTTGAACGGTGCGGCAACACCGGCTCGCCATGCGTCATTCAGGCTCGCTGCGGCCGGTTGCAGGATCGTCTGCCATGCGGCTTCGAGCGGCTGCGCAAACACCGTATCGCCGAAGCCCGCCCACGCCGTACCCAGGCTCGCGGCCGTGAGCGCCGCGTCGTTGCGCGCCTGGGACAATTCCGACAATTTGCCTTGAAACACGGCCTGGGCGAGCGAACGCGCCATTACCTGAGCGTCCGGACTGCTCGCGATCTGTTGCAGCTTCAGTCGCATCGTCGTGACCGCCGTCAGGTAGCGCGACAAGCTGACACCGCTTAGCGCGATGTCGGCTGGCGTGGCACGCTTCCCGTTTTCCGCGGCAGACGATGCGCCCGGGTCGCCCATCAGCACCAGCAGCGGACCAAATGCCTTGTCGAGCGGGTTGACGACGGCCGTCCCTGCCTGCTCGTCAGTCCCGATCAGGTTTTGCGCCTTTCTCACCAGGGTGGCGGCCAGCGCCTGCGACGGTCGCCCCGCTTGCGCCTGATACTGCACGGATTTCATCAGTGCGATCAACGGGGACGTCTGCGCGTCCGCCAGTCGAGAAAGCTGTTCGACCGCGCCACCGAGGTTGGACGTCGGTTGCAACTGCAGGCTATTGAGCATGCGCTGCCATGCAGCCGTGTACTCGCTAAAATACCGGGCCGTCAATCGCTGCTTCAGTTCCTCGGCTGCGCGTTTCTCATCGTCGATCGCCGGCGTTTGGGTCATACCCTGTGCGAGCGTATTACCAACCCTCTGCGAAGCCTGCGAGCCCGACAACACCCAGTCACTGCTGATCCGGCGTTCATGCGACGCCTTGTCGATAGCCGCTGCGACCATCCCGTCCCATGCCGCACGCGTATAGATCCCCGGGACGGTCTGTGATGCCTTGAACATCCCGTGCGCATCCGCGCCATTCAGCAGGGTTCCGAGCGACGCGTCGGCGTATTTGTTTTTGACTTCGTCAAGGATACGTTGGTACACCGTGTCGTCCGCCGACGCGAGTCCCATTTGCGTGACCAGCATGTTGCGGGTCGAGGTCACGATGCGGTCGTCCGTCGCAATCCGCCATTCGGGATGCGCTTTCAGGTGATCGGCGTAGAAGCCTGCAAGCCGCCTGCCGGTATCGTCGCGCTCGCCGAGCGGCATTTCCACGGGGCGCGACCACAGGGCGGCGAGCATGCGCTTCAGAAATTCGGGGTCGGCGCGCGATGGCTCGCCGAGCATCAGATAAGTCTTGAGCGCGTTGTAGGTACTCCCTCGCGTGTCCTGCGATTGCAGGCTATCGGCGCGCGTCTGACCTGCCGCCTTCAACACGTCCCCGATCGTTTGCACCGCCGGCGCCTGCAAGTTGCGCGTCGCGGCGAGTCGGTACGGTTGCCAAAGACCGGCGAGGATATCGTCATTGCGCGACAAGCCGGCCCTCAGGTACCACGGAGCGCCATGCTGCTGCCGGTATTCGAGCTTTTCCATCAACTGCTGTAGCGCCAGTTGCGCGCGCCAGGCAACTGCTGTTTGCGGCCGCGCATCGACCGCCGCGCGCGCTGTCGCCTCGGCTTCGCGCATGAGTTGCTGATTGCCGATGAACGATACGGTCATCCATGTGCACCACGCTATCGCCGCAACGGTCACGCCCATCGCCAGCGCATCCGGCCAGTAGAATCCCACCCGCCGGCCAATGCGTTGCCGGCCGGCGATTGCGCCCCATGCGGGTAGCAGTGCAGCCGGTTGCGGCGGGACCTCGATCGGGATGTTGATCACCGTTGTGCTCGCGTCCGCAGCGATCGGCACCGGCGTCGGCATCGCCGCTGTCGCCTTGAATACGGGGGCGAACATCACGCCAGCCAGCGGCGTGCGCAGCCACTGCGATGCACGAAGCGCTTGCCAGCCGGTAACGATGTGTTCGAGCTGTGTCCCGATGTATTGCGAGATTTCGGCTAGATAGCTGACCCGCGTGGGCGCTGTACATTGCTGCACGCCCGCGTCCGCCGTACCACGCTCGATCGCGGCAAGCTGATCGCGCAGGACCAGCGTCGGTTGCTCCCCTTTGTATGCCGCCCGCGGAAATGCACCGATCGCTTCGAACGTTTCGGGTCGTTCGCCCTGCGCGGGCACGGCGTGCAGCAACGTGACAGGCGCGGCCCAGCCCATGTCGGCGGCCAGCGCGGCGAGGACGCGCGGCAATTCGATATCGCGATCGTCCACGTGCGTGACGTGCACCACGCCGTCGACGGGCCGTCTGCTCCGCAGCTTACGGATCTGCCGGCGCCACACGCCCGCGTCGATGCCGTCCGGTGCTGCGTGTACGAGGACCGCGTTGCCAACCGGCATTGCGCCCGCGCGCTTCAGGCCCGGCGCGACCTGATCGAGCAATGTGTCCGCACCGGTCACCATCAGCCACGGTAAGCGGTATCGCCAGCGCCGACCCTGCGATATCCGTAGTTCCTCGAACAGGCGTTGCAGACGGGCATCGCGTTTGAGCAGCTGTCCCGTCGCTGAAGCAGCCTCTTTCTCGCTGGTTTGCAAACGAAACAGTTTGGCAGCGCCCGCATATGCGCCAGTCGATATCGCAATCAGATGAATGATCACGATGACAACCAGCAATACCGGAATACCGATCAATGCCAGTGTACGAGGCGTGCCATCGGGGACACCGAGGCGCTCGCCCTGGAACCAAGCCAGCACGAGCGCTGCAGCGGCAATAACCAACACGGCAAGAGGCAACCCCCAGATTGCGACCCGGCTGGGAGCTTCGTCGGTTAAGGCCACTTGAGGCTGCGCGTTATGCAAATTATTTTTGGATATCGACATGCGTTGAAGCCGTTTGGTCTTGGGGTAAGACATGGAGGATGGCAGACTGCGCGCCATCGACGACGAGTTGCGGTCCGTCACAGGCGCCGGACTCGATCGCCGCAGCGATCGCCAGCAGAGCATTCGCTGCCCGCATGTCGCCAACCATACGATCCAGCCGACTCTGCGCAGCGTCTTTGGCTGCGGCCACAAACCCAGCAGCGTTCAAAGCGCGGTCGCAGTTTTCAACCGGCCGCGTTATCCACGCGCGTGTCACCGACGCGGCATCGGTTTTGCCCCAGATCGCGGCGTTCGCGAAACCATATTCTGGTTCAGCGGAGTCACCTACAACTGGCCTATGTAGCGCAGCCTTTCTGCTGACCGCCTGCGGAAGCCCGAAACGGCCGGCATCGAGCAACACAGCCACGCATCCCTCGGCGAGGCCCTCATCGATATCATCGTCGTACCACGTCGCAGCGATGACGAGGAGCGGACGGGATTCATGCGCATCAAGCCATACATCGGCCACAAACAACCCGTCGGCAGCCGGGACGGCCCGGACTTCCAAGGGAGGAAGCGCCGCCAGATGCATCGCAGCGCGAACCTGGGTCAAACGCATGTTCGCGACGTCCGACTCGGTCAATACGCGTACTTGGGGCCAATATGCCCTTTCGTATCGAGTTAATGCCTGCATGGTTCCAGCGAGAGGCTCAAGCGCAACGCGGATCATCTGCACAACTGGATTGGCACTCTTCGGTACGGCAGCATTGTCAGTTGGGGTTTCCTCTTCATCCGCCATGAATGAAGCGTCCAGTGGCGGGTCATTGGACGGGTCGTCCAGTAGCGGGTCGTTGTCCTCAAAGCGATTGCATAAAACTTTTCCCGAGCCGTGCCGCGGGGCTTGCACCTTCATGATGGAGCGCTTCCCTATCAGAGCGTCGGACAGAGATGTCCCACCAAGAGGCAGGCAATAGCCTGCGCCGAGTACATAAAGCGGTCGCTGCGCGAACCCGATTTTCTCCGCAAGCCAGCGGTCACGATGATGGTTGCGCCAGTATGCGCGGTACCACAGCCCCTCGTAGCCAGCGCGGCCAAAGCCGAGCAGGACCAGAAACAGCCCGTTCGGCACCCCAATAATCAAGCCCCAAAACCTAAGGCCGCTCGCAGGCTCGCCTTTCGGCCACGCCAGCAAAACAACCACCGGACCGAACACATTACAGACGAACCAAGTTAATGCCCACGGCCAGAAACGCATCCTGGGCGGATACGCGCTGGGGCGTCCGGCGGAAAAAAGATCGACCGGCATTACTCAAAGTGGACGTTTGGTAGCGACGAAATCAATCGACAACCACATGCGCAGCGATGGCCGTCCAGTGCGAACAACTTCTCGTCGCGATCGGGATATTTGTCGGCGCCCTCGTCAATCACGGTCGGACCATGCAGCTCGCAGGTCGCATCGTCGCCTTTACGTGCAAGCGGCCTGTCCATGAACGTCATCCATGGCGAGCCGCCGGTGACTTCGCCGCCATGCTCGAGCTTGTCACCTTTTCGAATGGGAGATTGCATATATTTTGGTTATCTAGTTGAGCAAGGATTTTCTGAATTCCCAGCACACCGTGCGCCCAAGCTCACGGACAAATTAATGGCGAATTAAAATCTATCGATCCCCTTCGTTTGTTTCAGGAGCCGTCGATCGCAAGGCAACAACTTCAATTCCGCCAAGCGCCGCAGGAATTCGATCGCTTTCCTTTTTGCCAAGCTTCCTCCCCACAACCTCAAACGAAAAACATGGAAAATATATTACACCAGGACATATTAAAAAATAATCAGGAACAGTCAATCTTTCTCGATCGCCATATACCGAATTAACATAGGCAACGGTTCCACCCCACCCCTTTCCCTCATATTTCTTTTGCCATACGATATTACGCACATATCGCCCACCAGAATCTTCCAAAGCGATTTCTTCGACTGCGGTAGTTTTATTCTCAACACTCGAACCCGATCCACCCAAAAAACAACTAAACGATAGCTTCCCGCGTATAGCCTCCTTATCCAGCTTCATCACAAGATCAAAAACAAACGATATAATTCCATTATTTACATTTACAGTTGAACCAACTGTTTTTGAAGATATATTTTCACCAATGACATATCCACATCGACTCTCCAATAGAAATATATTATCTCGATAATTGGGACGACTATTAGAAGCCAACTCAGCTCTCGCAGCCCCATCAAGCCACAAAATAGCCGACAACATCAAAAGTATATTTCTCACGACAACTTCCGTCTTGTGAAGTTCTCGGGCCACGCTAGATCCTCCTGATTTGGACCCTTGAAAATCGCAATATCAGTCAAAACCATTAGTGCATTAGCGAACGACGTCGAGCGATCTATTAGACCATTCATGTTTGGTGGATTCTTGCCCGTGGCACCCGGATAGTTCACTGCTGCCGCACAATTCGCAAAGGACTGGTTGTAATACCACACCTTAACTCCAGAATTTGTCCGAATTATCCTTCTTTCGTTCACACTCATCTCGTCCGCATATTTATTGGCACTATCCACCTGTGGTCGCGACGGATTTTTCGCCGTTGGCATTGATTTTCCGGACCAAACCCAATAAGCACCTGCACTATGACTCGCATGCCAAACATCTCTTGCAATCTCATTTCGCCATTCCAATTCCTGCTCCCCGGGCGGCAAGCGCGGGTTTCGCCCAATGAATTTGAAGTATTTATAATAGTTATTATTTCCGCCACCCATATTTCCATTAGGATTTGTCAACTGCAAAAAACCTCGACCAAACCAACCATTGTGCAAATCTGTTGCACTATCATTTCGGTTCCCTTCCGCAAGATAGCGGAACCACCCTGTTTCTTGTGTGGCATTTGCCATAAAACAAACCTGTCGATCGGGGGTGTCAAGCTTAAATTTCCTCATCGAATTGTTCAAACCCAGCCCAAATCTATCAAGTAAAGACGAAGCATAATCTGGATTTGGCGACTCCCATACTCCCTGAGAGGGGGGATTATGTGACCCGGGCTTTCTAATAACGCGATCCGGTATAAGCTGGAGCATCTCCCTCTTATCAAGCCATCCACATTTCCTGAAATGCCGGATAAATTCAAGCGGATGGAAATACCATAGCTTCTGGCCTGCTAGCGATAATTCATGCGGCAACTCATCCAGAAACTGAAAGCAACCGAGAAACTCAATAAACAAGTCATAGCCATCTGGATTGGTATCGTTCTGCTTGCCAAAAAATCCATCTGGTTCATTCAGACCTTTATAGCGATCGTCGTTGTCCGACGGATCCCACTCGCTACGCGCGTTGAACACCAACCCCCTGAGCTTTGTGCGTACACCCTCTGCATTTTTCACGTAGCCTGCAAGCAGCTGGTTGGCATTATCGTCGTTGTTATTGTCGTATTCGAGCGGCCGGATCATTCCGGACGTTGCCTGTGGATCAGCAACGCCGATCAGACGGCAAAGCTCATCGTATCCGCATAACCCATCTTGATTAAACGGCGTATTGCCTTCGTCAACTTTTTGCCAACCCTTGAAGAACGGAAAGTCAGCGTCCGACAATTTAATGATCGCGTCGGAAGCGATGTTGATATATCCTTGCGCCCCATTCTCGTCGATCGGAACTGCGACCCAGGTAGCAGGGGCATCTCCCGGCACGGCCGTCCTGGAAAGAATTCGCCCAAAGCGCAGCATTTCATAGCCATCGCTCGGACACTCTGAATAGAGTGCTACCGCTCGATCATATAGGTCATATTCATACTGTTCCGTTTCTCCGTCGTACGGGTCAGCAACTGGAACTTGTGTAAGCAGGATAACGTTGCCGCTGCTACCACGGTCGATCCACGCGCATGTATAGCGCCGCCCCTTGTTGAACCACGCTTCCACATACAGGATGTCTTGCTCACCAATTGAGCCGCCTGGCAGTCGCGGAAACCAGTCGTCCGTCATACCCGCCGGCTGCGCAACAAAATCCTGTGGACCCTTAATAACGAAATAGGAATGTCCCCAGTAGTCGCTCGACGCAGGCTGAACAGGGTCCTTTTCACCCAGTTGAACCCTGTGGCCGTCCTGATCAAACCAAGCTGTAAAGTCAGCATCCGACATGAAAACTTCAAAATGCAGATGCCGAACCCCCTGATGCTGACCGACATACCCGAGCATGTCCTTGCGGTACACCTTCTTTGTGTCGCCCAACTGAACGACCCCGTCTTTGCCGCCGGCCGTATCGAGCAGCCATTTGGGCAGGGCATTCATCGATCCCTCCGCCGGCGGATTGGTCGGCTGGGGAGCAAGCCGCTCCTGTTCGGTCATGTCCAGTAAATGCATATATAGTGAGTAGAATGTGATCGTTCGCCCATGTCCTGTATCGGTCTTATGTCTGAGTAAGACAAATCCCGCGTTCGAGTTCAGCGACAGTTGTCCAGTCGGATCTTTCGCACCATCAGACAGAGCGCTTTTGCAAACGCGATACGCGACCACCTCGCCATCAGCAATTGCCCGCACCGGTTCGTGCTGCTCGCCCGGATCCAGATGAATGCCACAGTGAAAGCGCCGGTCGAAAGCAACGGGATAGACCCCATGATGACCAATCTCGAACTGATCGACGACGTCCATCATAGGGTCCGTCTTTGACACATCACTAGACGTCGCGCCCGATACGGGCAGGAAGGGAGGGCTGATGATCATGGCTTCAGTAGGACGACGAGTACTGGTCAGAAATCTTCAGGTTGGTCTGCGGTAGCGACGGCAATGGTGTCGTGACGTTGTTCGGCCCGTGAAACGAAAATGACGCCGCCTTTATCGTGAAGGCGCCGGGACAGTGAAATGTCATGTTGCCGTTCTCGATTACGAGCGAAGCTCCGCCGCTGTTGAGTGTGATCTTCGACTTGGCCGATACTTGGACGTCGGCACTTTGGCTCGCGACGCGCAACTGCTGCTTCGCGAACAAGTCCATCCCGTCCGTAAGCGCCGCCATCATGACCTTGCCCTTCGCTGCGACAAAATTCAGCCCGAGCTTGTGCGCACACAGCGAGATCAGGTCACCCGCCACCATGCGCAATCGCTTCACGATGCTCACGTCCATGTCCCGGCCTGCGGTGACGATCACGTTCTCGCCCGCCGATTGCTGCAGTGATTTCGGTGTCACGAACGCGATGCCGCCGGGAGCACTCGCAAGCAGCCCCGCGTCGCGAAGCTGATCGAGGCCTTCGAGCAGCGCCGTCTGCGTCGCGCGGTCCGCAGGGTCGGCCTTGGCTTGCGTCGTCGCAGCCGCGAGGTCCGTTACGCGCTGCAATGCTGTCTTGAGTTGCGCGATAGCGGCGGGCATGTCGAGATGCGGCGTCTCGGATCCACCTGCTGCGTCTGCCGAAACGAACAGCCCCTTCGGCGCGCGCAACGTGCCCCAGTTCTGCGTGGTCAATTCGAAACCCTGGCCGCGCTTGTTCTTGTCCCGGTCGACCAGATGGCCCATGTTGAGCGACGACTGCCCGAATACCGTCGCCAACCGGATGCCCTCGTGGTCTTTCAGATCCTCGAAGCGCAACTTGTTGCCGAGCAATGGCGAGCGGAATACGGCGCGGCTGTACCACCCTTCCTTGCCGTGGACGAGGTCGCGACGCGCATGGTCATGCAGGGCCCCCGCGATCAGCAGGCGGTCGCAATTTCCCTGGGTCGCGACGACGCGTACTTCGGACCGCGGCAGCAAGGGGATGTGCAGGCCGCCCTGATACGACGCCGACGTACGCAGCACACGCAACGGCATGCTGTTCGTGCCGCGCTTGCCGCTGTGCCGGGTGAACAGGAGCCTGACGCGATAGCGGCCATATTCGTCCATCCATGCGTACGGCTCGTCATCGCCGGACTCGACCACACCGATCAGCATGCCGGCGATCCATCGCCAATGCTTTTCAGGAACGTATTCGGGCCGGTAGGTCTGATGTGCGGGGATCGCTTCGAAGGTGTTGACCGCCGACTGGCTCCGGCTACCGGTCGTGACGAGCTTCGTGATCACCATCCCGTGCGGCGCCTCGTGCACCTCGTCATTGGTAATCCGCACCACCATGCCAGGCGTCATGCCGATGACGTTGCTCGTGCCCGTGAGCCGAATCTGCCGCGTGAGAAGTTCGTCACGCCGCGCGTCAGCCAGCGCCTGCCCTTCCTCGACCGAATGGAAATGCTCGACGCTGCGGTTCACACTCCCGTATACCGAGCGGTCGTCGTAGGCCACGATTGATTCGACCTGCAGCGGATCGTCGGGGACGCGATAGTTGCGATCCCATTCGCGCACCGTCTGCGGCACCAGCGCGCGCGTGACTTCCAGCGTCAAGATCGCCTCGTGCCAACTCGTCAGACCGGAATGCGGCATCAACGGTACCTCAAGCGCTCGCATATAGCCGCGCGGTGTATTGCCGAACACCAGCGTGTCGCGTTGCGGGCCGTCCTCCTTCTTCGCCTGCTTGAAGTAGTAATAGACTCCCGCGCGCCGGCAGTGCCGATCGATAAAGTTCGCGGCCGTCTCCTCATACATCACGGTTTGTTCCAGCTTCCCGTCGAGCCCTTCCAGTTCGAACTCGACGTCGAAGGATTGGAACAAGTCGCGATCGACGATCATGTCGCTCAGCAACTCGCGAAACGACCTGTCCAGCAATACGGCCGAATCGTGCACCTCTTCAAGCAGCGAGAAACGCGGCTTCAGATGGACTTGGTAGGTCGCTTCGTCGCGAGACGTTTTGACGCGAGTCCATTGCGTTACGACGCCGTGCACGGTACGCGCGGCATGCCGAAGCGGATCGATCACAGCCGCCATCGAGGGCACGGAAGCGTGTTCCTCGATCGTGAAGACTGCCGGCTGGCCCACAATCGTCGCACCGTCGATCCGCTTGTTCTGCGAAGTCACGATGATGTCCGCGAGGAATCGCGTATTCATTTCCTCGGTCAGAACGAATGACAGAACGGAGACCGGCGCATCGAGCGCCGCGATCTCGAGATGCAGCGGTTGGGTGACGACCGAATTGGGGTGTTTCAGTACATCCTGGATGGTTCGCATGGTTGCCGTTGAACGAGAGGTTTTACACCGGCACGTCTCCCATTCACGCATTCAGGGCCGCAGTGCCACAACGCTCTCGCCAGTGAAGCATGTGTTCACGAAAATGAACACGCACCGGCCACAGATCTGGCAATTCGGAATTTTTACAGAATCATATAAAACACTTATTTATTTTATAAATTTTTATTTACTTTTAATCATACCTCTATTTTTTACTATCTCTTATTACCTCAAACCACGATTTCAACAACCATCATTAAAATCTAACCACCGAATTTGAAAGATAAATCTTCATGCTGATACAACGAGGGTCCCGCCCATCAAAGGAGAAAACAAATCTTCTCGAAATTCAAGTGAATTTTATACAGAATGATATCCTAAAAATCCCCTATAAATCCTCGACATGTCAAACGATATCGAGCCACCAATCTGATAAATAACCGAATTTTGAAATGTAGAAAATTGTCACGCCCCAACGTCGGCGCGACATCGGTGACGGAGGAATGTCGCGCCCTACATATCTACTTTCCGACTTTACGACTCGACATCCTCCAGACTGAACACTTCCGTCTTGTCGTTGTACGAAAAGACCTCCCCGTATCGCCCCCAGTCGATCACCGCATCGAGCGTCTCCTCCGCGGCTTCGTCGGACAGGAAATCCTCGAGCTCCTGCTCGAAGCGCACACGCGGCGCGCGATGGCCCGGACGTTCGTTCAGCACCTTCCGAATCCGCGCAGCAAGCGGCACATGTTTCAGCAGATGATCCGCGAACATCAGCTTGCGCTCCTGCGTGCCGAATTCCGCGAACACGCGCCCCGGCGGCGTCAGGAACACGTCGCCTTCGCGCACGTCCGCGAAGCCGAGGTACTGCAGCACTTCCGCGATCG
>NZ_JAUJPV010000070.1:0-970 GCF_030481585.1 Burkholderia sp. AU45388
GCAGTTCAGGCAGCGGCCCGCGAGCCGCCGCCTGACGCGCTACAGTTTGCCGTTTCTTCTTCATTGGCATATCCATGACTTTTACACCTCATGATATGCCTCGCCCACGAAATCACGGATAGGTCCCACCCGAACACCGATATAGGGGGAACCAAGCTCGAATGATTCTGGCAATTCCATTGCGGAGAAGCGCCCAGACCTTCGCTGCCAATGTGCGGTTCGCACGACGTGCACCCGCGAACTCGCACACCGATAGCCGCAAATCCAACTCCATTGCCAATCGTCGGTCAGGGGCCTTGTAGAGGCCGCGTTTTGGCACTTTCGAGCTGCGACGGTACCGTCCACATTACCGAAAAATCCTGCCAGCACATCGCGGCGTTCGGCCGACCACGGCGGAAAGACAATATCCATCTTACCTACACCACCAAGAACAAAAAGTAGTACCAACCATTTCGGAGCAACGATACCGCCGTAGGTGCCGTCACGCTCTCTCCGACCGAATCCTCCCAAAGCTAACATTTGCCGGCATCTCCGCTCCAGCCACTGCACTGAAAGCGAGTATGCTCCGCCCAGGATCGAACGCACCTTATCGATCCTAGGCAAGCTTCCGACGCTAGCACCGTTTGCCGTGTGCATGCTCGCCTCCACTCATGGTCCGATGGTATGCCCCTCTGAAGACACGAACGCACCCTAGTCAGCGTTGAGGGCTCTTGGACGTCGGATGACACCTTCTTCGCGTTTCAACCCGATACAACAATCAAGGGGTTCGACTGGCTTATCGCGGCGCGCAGCGTTTGTTGCTATTGAGGATGCCGAGAATGGCCATCTACCGCAGTATCGCGCCGTGACCTGCCCCCGGTTTTAGTCCGAACTGCAGTTAGAGTCCGAGGTTAAAAACTGCTGCTTTGCATCGTGCGCCCGAGCGAACTGCACCGGCGTCAGATAGCCGAGTGAACTATGAGGCCGCTCG
>NZ_JAUJPV010000071.1:0-948 GCF_030481585.1 Burkholderia sp. AU45388
CGCGAGCGCGACGCCCATCCCGCCGCCGATGCACAGCGACGCCAGCCCGCGCTTCGCATCGCGCTTGGCCATCTCGTGCAGCAGCGTCACCAGGATCCGGCAGCCCGACGCGCCGATCGGATGGCCGATCGCGATCGCCCCGCCGTTCACGTTCACCTTCGACGTGTCCCAGCCCATCTGCTTGTGCACCGCCAGCGCCTGCGCCGCGAACGCCTCGTTGATCTCCATCAGATCCAGGTCGCCCGGCGTCCAGCCCGCGCGCTCCAGCGCACGGCGCGACGCCGGCACCGGGCCCATGCCCATCACGCTCGGATCCACGCCCGCGTTCGCGTACGCCTTGATCCGCGCCAGCGGCGTCAGGCCCAGCGCCGCCGCCTTCTGCGCCGACATCACCAGCACCGCCGCCGCGCCGTCGTTCAGCCCCGACGCGTTCGCCGCCGTCACCGAGCCGTCCTTCGCGAACGCCGGCTTCAGCCCGGCCAGCGACTCCGCCGTCACGCCGTGACGCACGAACTCGTCGGTCGCGAACTGCAGCGGTTCGCCCTTGCGTTGCGGGATCGACACCGGCACGATCTCGTCATCGAAACGCCCGGCCTTCTGCGCGGCTTCCGCCTTGTTCTGCGACAGCGCCGCGAACGCGTCCTGCTCTTCGCGCGTGATCCCGTATTCCTTCGCGACGTTCTCTGCCGTGATGCCCATGTGGTACTGGTTGTACACGTCCCACAGCCCGTCGACGATCATCGTGTCGACCAGCTTCGCGTCGCCCATCCGGAACCCGTCGCGCGAGCCCGGCAGCACGTGCGGCGCCGCGCTCATGTTCTCCTGGCCGCCCGCGATCACGATCTCCGCGTCGCCCGCGACGATCGCGTTCGCCGCCAGCATCACGGCCTTCAGGCCCGAGCCGCACACCTTGTTGATCGTCATGCCCGGCACGGCGCTCGGCAGCCC
>NZ_JAUJPV010000072.1:0-945 GCF_030481585.1 Burkholderia sp. AU45388
ACGGCCGGCTGGCCGCTGAAGTCGGACACGTACGGCGGCTCGTTCCTGTATCACATGGACAACAACCAGGTCGTGGTCGGCTTCGTGGTGGGCCTGGGCTACACGAACCCGTACCTGTCGCCGTTCGAGGAATTCCAGCGCTACAAGACGCACCCGTCGATCCGCGCGTTCCTCGAAGGCGGCAAGCGCGTGTCGTACGGCGCGCGCGCGATCACGGCCGGCGGCCTGCTGTCGCTGCCGAAGACGGTGTTCCCGGGCGGCGCGCTGATCGGCGACGATGCGGGCTTCCTGAACGCATCGCGGATCAAGGGCAGCCACGCGGCGATCAAGACCGGCATGCTGGCCGCGGACGCCGCGTTCGACGCGGTGCAGGCCGGCCGTCAGTCGGATGAGCTCAATGCGTACCCGGATGCGTTCAGGCAATCGTGGCTGTACACGGAGCTGTACCGTGCGCGCAACTTCAAGCAGTGGATGGCCAAGGGCCTGTACCTCGGCACGCTGATGGTCGGGCTCGAGCAGAAGGTGATGGGCGGCAACGTGCCGTGGACGCTGCATCATCAGCATGCGGACCACGAGATGCTGAAGCCGGCGTCGCAGTGCGAGCCGATCGAATATCCGAAGCCGGACGGCAAGCTGACGTTCGACCGGCTGTCGTCGGTGTTCATCTCGAACACGAACCACGAGGAAAACCAGCCGGCGCACCTGACGCTGAAGGATGCGAGCGTGCCGGTGAACGTGAACCTGCGCACGTACGCGGGACCGGAAGCGCGCTTCTGCCCGGCGGCCGTGTACGAGTTCGTGAAGAACGACGACGGCGGCGATCGCCTCGTGATCAACGCGCAGAACTGCGTGCACTGCAAGACCTGCGACATCAAGGACCCGACGCAGAACATCGTGTGGGTCACGCCGGAAGGCGGCGGCGGGCCGAATTACCCGAACATGTAA
>NZ_JAUJPV010000073.1:0-907 GCF_030481585.1 Burkholderia sp. AU45388
TCGACCTTGTTGCTGGCGTTCACCACCATCGCGATCGCCTGCCCCTTCTGGTCGTGCGTGACGCCGATCTGCGGCACCAGGAATGCGTTCTCGTTCACGCCTTCCTCGATCCGGGCGCGCACGAACATCCCGGGCAGCAGCACGCGGCCCGGGTTCGGGAACACCGCGCGGATCGTCACCGAGCCGGTGGTCTGATCCACCGTCACGTCCGAGAACTGCAGCTTGCCGGCTTCCGAGTACGTCTTGCCGTCTTCGAGGATCAGCGACACCTTCGCCGCGCCCGGGCCGCTCGTCTTCAGACGGCCGCTCTGCACGTCCTGACGCAGCTTCAGCCCTTCGAGGCTCGACTGCGTGAGGTCCACGTACACCGGATCGAGCTGCTGCACCGTCGACATCAGCGTCGCCTGGCTCGCCTGCACGTACGCGCCCGGCGTCACCTGCGAGATGCCGACGCGCCCGCTGATCGGCGACACGACGTCCGTATAGCCGAGGTTGATCTGCGCGGTGTCGACTGCCGCCTTGCCGGCCGCGACGTCCGCGGCAGCCTGCCCTTGCGTGGCGACCGCGTTGTCGTAGTCCTGCTTGCTGACCGCGTTCGCGGCGACCAGCACCTTGTAGCGCGCGACCAGCGCGTTCTGCGTGACGAGGTTCGCCTGCGCCTTCGCGAGCGTCGCCTTCGCGCTGTTCAGCGCCGCGACGTACGGCGCCGGATCGATCTTGTAGAGGCGCTGACCGGCCTTCACGTCGGTGCCTTCGGTGAATTCACGGCGCAGCACGATGCCGTCGACCCGTGCGCGCACTTGCGCGACGAGGAATGCACTGGTGCGGCCCGGCAGGTCGGTGAAGACCGGTACGGCTTGCGGCTGGACGGTGACGACGCCGACTTCCGGCGTTTGCGGCGGCGGTG
>NZ_JAUJPV010000074.1:0-904 GCF_030481585.1 Burkholderia sp. AU45388
TGATCCGCGAACATCAGCTTGCGCTCCTGCGTGCCGAATTCCGCGAACACGCGCCCCGGCGGCGTCAGGAACACGTCGCCTTCGCGCACGTCCGCGAAGCCGAGGTACTGCAGCACTTCCGCGATCGGGAACAGGTCGTCGACCTCGAGGTGCAGCGTGCGCGCGATTTCCGGCATGTCCGCGCGGCCGTGGTACGGCGCCATCGCAAGCGTCTCGATCAGGCCGGCCATCAGGTTGGTCGACACCTGCGGCAGCCAGCTACCGAGTTCCAGCCCCTTCTTCGTCGCCTCGCCGGTCTGACGCGCGGTCATCTTCGCGTAGATGTCGTCGACGAGCTTGCGGAACGCCGGGTCGAGACGATTGCGCGGGTGCTTGAACGGCACCTTGATCTCGGCGATCACGCGACCCGGGTTCGACGAGAGCACGAGGATCCGGTCGCACATGAACACCGCTTCCTCGATGTTGTGCGTGACGATCAGCACCGACTTGATCGGCATGCGGCCCTGCGTCCACAGATCGAGCAGGTCGGTACGCAGCGTCTCGGCCGTCAGCACGTCGAGTGCGGAGAACGGCTCGTCCATCAGCAGAATGGTCGGATCGACGACGAGCGCGCGCGCGAAACCGACGCGCTGGCGCATCCCGCCCGACAGCTCGCGCGGGTACGCGTTCTCGAAACCGTCGAGACCGATCAGGTCGATCGCGGCCAACGCACGCTCGCGCCGCTCGCGCGCGCCGACGCCGAGTGCCTCCAGCCCGGCTTCCACGTTCTGCAGCACGGTGAGCCACGGGAACAGCGCGAAGGTCTGGAACACCATCGCGACGCCCTCGGCCGGGCCGCGCAGCGGCTTGCCGAGATAGGTCACCTCGCCGCCGGTCGGCTCGATCAGCCCGGCGATGATGCGCA
>NZ_JAUJPV010000075.1:0-771 GCF_030481585.1 Burkholderia sp. AU45388
TACGGATCAAAGCTCGTTTGCCAGCTCCCCGTAGCTTTTCGCAGGCTACCGCGTCCTTCATCGCCTGTGATCGCCAAGGCATCCACCACATGCACTTGTTCGCTTGACCCTATAACGAGTCTGTCTCTCGACAGTCGCTACAGGTTGAGTTCTCGCGTTGTGCCGTATTCCAAAATCGAGCCGAACAATGAAGTTCGAATCATCTTGAGATACATCGATACAATCACAACCCGGATAACTTCCACGTCCATCTCGAGACGCTTCCGCTATCCAAATTACTTACTTCTTCCAGATTGTTAAAGAACGACAGCCGATATCTGTTGATATCCTCTGACTGGCTCAATCGCCAATGACAAAAACTCGAACAATCGTCATTCGAATGTTTGTCATTGAGGATTGGTGGAGGCAGACGGGATCGAACCGACGACCCCCTGCTTGCAAAGCAGGTGCTCTCCCAGCTGAGCTATGCCCCCATGTACAGGTATTCCTCAGGTGTACCTACCGCCAGACAATGGTGGGTCTGGTTGGATTCGAACCAACGACCCCCGCCTTATCAAGACGGTGCTCTAACCGACTGAGCTACAGACCCCTGAGTCTGTCTTTAATTTACAGCCGATAAGCGTGAGCGCTCAACTTCGCGAGATAGCTCTGGAAAGGAGGTGATCCAGCCGCACCTTCCGATACGGCTACCTTGTTACGACTTCACCCCAGTCATGAATCCTACCGTGGTGACCGTCCTCCTTGCGGTTAGACTAGCCACTTCTGGTAAAA
>NZ_JAUJPV010000076.1:0-751 GCF_030481585.1 Burkholderia sp. AU45388
GATACGCCGCTTGGCGAAGACGCGTTGGTCCCGCTCTATGTCCGGGGGCGCGCATGCCTTGGGCGAGACTTCGAATTCACGATCGATGCAACGTCGACGCGGCTCGAAACAATTCCGGCGAAGGCGCTGATCCGGCAATCCGTGACGCTGTGGATCCGGCAAACGGATGGCAGCGAAATGCCGATTCACGGTTATGTGACGGCGTTCAGCCGCTTGGGCGGGGACGGAGCCAATACGTACTATCAACTCCGCTTCAATTCATTCCTCGCGCTACTGCGCCTCGGCAGTGACCGACGCGACTGGATCGAGACACCCGCGCAACAAACCGTGTCCGATGTGCTGGGAAAGTATCCGCAGGCGACCGGTAACTTTACTTGGCAACTGCGTCAATCGTTGCGCTCGTATTCTCAGCGGATGCAATGGGAATCCGACTGGAATTACGTCCACCGCACCTTTGAAGAACTCGGTCTTTTTCCGCGTTTCGATATCGCGCAGGACGGCAAGTCTCACAAGGTCGTCATCATGGACGATCTTTTCTCGGTTCCCGAGTTAAAGCAAAAGACCATTTTGTTTAGCCGCTCGGTACAAGACGAGGAATTCGACGGCCTGAGTGAGTGGATCGACTCGCAAGAAATTCAGTCGGCCGAACTCGATACGGGCACATTCGACTACAAGCGTCCGGACCTTTCGAAGCACGTCACGATGCCCGCGTTCGATCTTGACGATGTGCCGGGGCTGGGCGAGCAGTACG
>NZ_JAUJPV010000077.1:0-724 GCF_030481585.1 Burkholderia sp. AU45388
AGAAGTGGCTAGTCTAACCGCAAGGAGGACGGTCACCACGGTAGGATTCATGACTGGGGTGAAGTCGTAACAAGGTAGCCGTATCGGAAGGTGCGGCTGGATCACCTCCTTTCCAGAGCTATCTCGCACAAGTTGAGCGCTCACGCTTATCGGCTGTAAATTAAAGACAGACTCAGGGGTCTGTAGCTCAGTCGGTTAGAGCACCGTCTTGATAAGGCGGGGGTCGTTGGTTCGAATCCAACCAGACCCACCACCGTCTTGTGTGGCGGTACACACCTGAGGCAAATCTGTACATGGGGGCATAGCTCAGCTGGGAGAGCACCTGCTTTGCAAGCAGGGGGTCGTCGGTTCGATCCCGTCTGCCTCCACCAATCACCAACGCTAAGGGCTTGGTTCAGACACTGAACCGAGAATTTTGCATTGGCGATTGAGCCAGTCAGAGGATATCAACAGATATCGGCTGTCGTTCTTTAACAATCTGGAAGAAGTAAGTAATTTGGATAGCGGAAGCGTCTCGAGATGGACGTGAAAGTTATCCGGGTTGTGATTGTATCGATGTATCTCAAGATGATTCGAACTTCATTGTTCGGCTCGATTTTGGAATACGGCACAACGCGAGAACTCAACCTGTAACGAGACAGACTCGTTATAGGGTCAAGCGAACAAGTGCATGTGGTGGATGCCTTGGCGATCACAGGCGATGAAGGACGCGGTAGCCTGCGAA
>NZ_JAUJPV010000078.1:0-715 GCF_030481585.1 Burkholderia sp. AU45388
GGACCTATCCGTGATTTCGTGGGCGAGGCATATCATGAGGTGTAAAAGTCATGGATATGCCAATGAAGAAGAAACGGCAAACTGTAGCGCGTCAGGCGGCGGCTCGCGGGCCGCTGCCTGAACTGCCCAAGGAACTGCTGGACCAACTGGTCAAGGGGCCGATGACGCCGACCGAGGTCCAGGATTTGATGCTGGCGTTCAACAAAGCAGTCATCGAACGCGCAATGGGCGCCGAGATGAATCTGCATCTGGGCTACCCGTCGGGCCAGTCCAAGCCGCCCGGGCAAGCCAACGAGCGCAACGGCGCCAGCGGCAAGACGGTCATCACCGATCGGGGCCCGGTTCGGGTCGAAGTCCCCCGCGATCGCGACGGCAGCTTCGAGCCGATCCTGATTCCCAAGCATGAGCGCCGCTTCACCGGCTTTGACGAACGCATCATCGCGATGTACGCCCGCGGCATGAGCGTGCGCGAGATTCAGGCGTTTCTGGCCGAGAGCTACGGCACCGAAGTGTCTCCCGACTTCATCAGTTCGGTCACCGACGAGGTGATGGCCGAAGCGCTGAGCTGGCAGAGCCGCCCGCTTGAGACGATGTATCCGGTCGTCTTCTTCGACGCGCTGCGGGTCAAGATCCGCGACGACGGCGTGGTCAGCAACAAGGCCGTCTATCTGGCCTTGGGCATTCAGGCCGACGGCCAGCGCGACGTGCTGGGCCT
>NZ_JAUJPV010000079.1:0-662 GCF_030481585.1 Burkholderia sp. AU45388
ATCGGCTCGCAGGGCAAAGCGAACGGCAATAACGCGGTCGCGGTGGGTAACAACCACGTGGCTGCGCTGGCTCAGAGTGCGATTGCGATCGGCGATGGCGCACAGTCCCTGGTTGGCACGACCAACGGCATTGCGGTGGGCAAGAACGCGACCATTGAGACGAACGTCGCCGACGCCATGGCGCTTGGTGCGAAGACCTACGTCGCTCGCGACGCCGAGGGCGCGGTGGCATTGGGTACGGGTTCGCAGGCGAATCGTGCGAATACCGTGTCGGTGGGCGGCGGCGTGGCCGGTACGCGCCAGATCGTCAACGTCGCGGCGGGTACGCAAGGCACGGACGCGGTGAATGTCGGTCAGTTGACCGGTGTTGTGACGGCGCTGGGCGGCGGCGCAAGCATCGCAGCCGACGGCAGCGTGCAAGCGCCGGCGTATCACGTGGGCGACAAGACGTACGGCAACGTAGGCGATGCGATCGCGGCTGCGGCCGAGACTGTCGGTGGCGGCATGGACCCGAGTGCAGTCGGCTACGACGACGAGGCAAAAGGCTCGATCACGCTGGCCGGTGAAAATGGTACGAAGTTGAAGAAGCTCGCCGCAGGGGACGTGAGCGCGACGAGCACGGACGCGGTGAACGGCTCGCAATTGCACGGCACGGCGCAAAG